>CANFNX010000025.1 GCA_947448495.1 Bacteriovoracaceae bacterium
AATCCTCCTCTACTTTTGGCTCTCTCAGCAAATCAGATCAAATAGGAGTTATCGCCCATGAAGTTGGTCATGCTCTTGGTCTGGGTCATACGGATGAGAAGGCAGCCTTGATGTATTATCGAACAGTCAATCAGCGCAAATCCTTGGGTGAAGATGATATGCGAGGAATAAGCTATCTCTATCCAATGAAGCTTGATGGTTTCGGGCTGCTTGGAGGATGTGGGACGATTAAGAATAATCAGCTGCCCCCATCAACAATTCCACCCTTTCTTATTATGGCCCTGTCGATGGGAGTGATGATCATCGTTTTTGAATTAAAAAAATTATTTCAACGTACGAAGGCTCGTTCCGCGTCTTAGGCATTCAGCTTCATATTCTTCCAGCTGAGCTTTTTCTTCTTCATTAAGAAGTTTCATATCAATTAAAGCAGGGTCAAATCCTACATACACAAATAACTTAAAGTGAAGCATTCCAGGAAACTTTGGATGTTTTTCGACGTAAGCGATGTTCTCTAAACGAACTCCTCCAAAACCCGGGATATAAATTCCCGGTTCAATGGAAACTGCCTGACCCGCTTTCATCGGAACATTTGATATCGAGGACATTCGCACACCTGGCTCATGGACATGAACACCAATTCCATGTCCTGTACCGTGATTATAATCATAACCAAATTTCCTCATCGGTGAGCGAGCAAGCCCATCCAGCACCATACCTTTTGTCCCTTCTGGGAAGATCGCATTCTGACAGGCCAGAAGACCTTTAAGCACCAGCGTATAGATTTCCATTTTCTTAGGATCAGCTTTTTGATCGGCCAGTCCTGCAAAAAACGTACGGGTAGTGTCCGTCGCAAACCCACCATCAAAATAGCCACCTGAATCCAAAAGAATCATGTCATCGTTTTTAATCACGACTTCATCAGAGGGATTACCGTAATGTATTATGGATCCGTTCGGCCCCACACCTGCAATCGTGTTGAAGCTCTGGTCTTTAGAGCCTTGGTCTTGATATTTTTTGCTCGTCTCGTGATAGAGATCAAGCTCTGTAATTCGCTTGCCAGCCTTTACCGATTCTTTGACCCATTTAATGGTGTTAAAAATCGCCTTATCAGCTCGCTTGAAAGAAGCTTCCATTTGTTGAATTTCCACCGGCTCTTTAAGAGATTGCCACTCGTAAAGACCACCGGCCTTCTCAGTGAGCCTTTCGGTGCCAAAAATTTTCACCAGCATCCCAAAATCGGCAGCATTAATCATACCTGGATCAAACCAGATATTTTTCAGGTGAAGAGTATTTTGAATTTTCTCTAATTCTTTTGGTATGTCTTGAAAAGGAAGGGTGACAAATTCAACCCCATATTCATTTTTTGCCAAGGCTGAAATAGGAGTTTCGGGAGTGACAAAAACATAAACTTTTTCTTTCGTGACCAAGGAGCGGGCATAAAAACTACTCAAGAAAGGAAGATGGTAGCCCCGGCAATTAGTGATCCAAGAGATGGAGTCCAAAGCAGTAAGATACATTCCCTCCCCATCTGTTTTAAAAATGGCGCGCGTTTTTTCCAACGTATCACGACCTCGCCATTCACGAGGAATAAACTTCACTTCCTTGAGTTCACCGAGTTTTTCAAATTGTATAAATTTGCCCAACTCACCACCAGCAATAGCAACAGTTTCCTGCGCCACTTGAGTCAGACGCTTTAAAAAACCTAAAGAGGTTCGGTCGGACTGGTGGGCAAGTCGTTTAATTCCAAATTTCGTAATATCTGCAATGAGGTCTCCAGTTGTTGAGCCATCTCCACCGGATTTAACAACCTCTATCTCTTCATGATCAACTTCTAAATCCGCTTGCTCATGATAGCGGCCGTCTACATAAAGTCTGACTTTGCCATGGGGAAGGACAAGAACCTCGGCCATAGAGCCGGTAAACCCTGTAAAATAAAAGCGATGATTATCTTCAAGAGGGACATATTCATTCAAAAAAGGATCAAAACTCGAAATATACATAGCGTCGAGATTGCGATCTATCAAAAACTTTTTTAGCTTTTGAATGTTTGATTTGATAGTTTGATTTGAAAGACTGAAAGACTTTTTCATACAATATCTCCGTCCTATAAAAATACTCTCCTCACCCATAGTTGGGAAGGCTTTTATGAAAATTCAAAAACCTGTTTATTACGGCGACTACCTGCAACTGCCTAAAATTCTTAACGCCCAGGCGCCAGAAAGTGCCAAATACGGGGATGCCGCTCACGATGAGACGCTCTTTATCATTATTCACCAAACTTATGAATTATGGTTTAAACAAATTCTTCATGAACTAGAGTCCGTCCGAACCATCATGCACAAACCCTTCGTTCCCTCGACTGATTTGGCCGTTATCAATGCGCGCCTTGAAAGGATTACGAGTATTCAACAAATCCTCATCGATCAGATTCAGGTCATGGAAACCATGACCTCATTAGACTTTATGGATTTCCGTGATTATTTGGTACCGGCCTCTGGATTTCAAAGCCTGCAATTTCGGTTGGTCGAAGCACGTCTTGGAATAAAACCTGAGCATCGCATGGATGTGGAGAAACAATTTTTTAATTCACGCTTAAAGCCTGAAGACAAAAAAATTCTCGAACAAGCCGAACAAGAAACAAGCGTCCTAGAACTTTTAGAGATCTGGCTTTCGCGGATGCCCTTTTCAAATTTTGAAAACTTCGATTTCTGGGGTGCCTACTCGAAGGCCGTCGAGGCCATGTTGAAAAGTGACTACGAAATTGTCTCAAGTAACCCAAGTCTGAATGATAAAACTCGCGAACTAGAACTTAAAAATCTCGAAGCGACCAAAGAAACTTTTTCAACTCTCCTTGATGCTAAAAAATTTGAAACATGGAAAGCATCTGGGAAAGTACGCCTCTCGCAGAAGGCCATGCTCTCAGCGGTGTTCATTCACCTCTACCGCGAATACCCAGCTCTGCAAATGCCTTACAAAATCCTCAACTCTCTGGTGGAAGTGGATGAAAAGTTCACGACCTGGCGTTACCGCCATGCCATCATGGCGCAAAGAATTTTGGGGACAAAAATTGGGACAGGAGGCTCCTCAGGTCATGAGTACCTGAAGGCTACCACCGAGAGAAACCGTGCGTTTATTGATCTTTTCAATCTCGCCACATTTCTTATTCCTAAGTCGGCCATTCCACGCCTACCTGAAGTGATTAAGGGCCAATTGGATATTGTGTATGACTTTGTCCAATCCTAAGACATACTACTCTCGCTTCTTAGAAGGCCACCAAGGCAAGTTGCATTTTGCAGCTCATTCCCATCATTTTTGGCCAGATGTTTCTCGTGAAGCTCAATTAGAGTACTGGGATGATTGTGCCAAATTGAGTGATGAAAAATGGGAGAAAATCTTTACTGATGTTATTCCTAAGGCCCAGGCTCACCTAGCGCAAATGCTTCATCTCAAGCACCCTGAGCAAATCGCCTTTGCCCCTAATACCCATGAGCTCTCAGCTCGCCTACTCTCTTTGTTCTTAGGAAAAAAAAGTCTCAACATCCTAACCACCTCCAGTGAATTTCATTCCTGGAGAAGACAATTTTTAAGATTAAGTGAACTTAATTCTGTTTCTATCACTCAAGTCTCAACTGATGATATCCTTGCTAAGAAAGCGACATTTCTTTCTGAGCTTAAGGCCCATCTCTCTCAAGGCTTTGATCTTTTATTTTTAAGTCAGGTCTTTTTTGATTCGGGCATAGCTTTAACAGATTCGGAGATGCTTGAGATCTTAGAAGCAACTCCCAAAGAGACTCTGATTGTTTTTGATGGCTATCATGCTTATGGGGCGATCCCCACTAATCTTTCGAAACTTGAAGGAAGAGTTTTCTACCTCGGTGGAGGTTATAAGTACGCCCAGGCCGGTGAAGGGGTGGGCTTTATGGTGATCCCTAAAGGCCATTGGCGACCGGCCTACACAGGGTGGTTTGCCGAATTTGGTGAACTCTCCAAATCCTCCCAAGGTCAAGTGGGCTACTCCCAGGATGCCCTCGCCTTCATGGGCGCCACGCAGGATCCAAGCGGCCTTTATCGCTTTAATCGAGTTTGGGACCACTTGCTGTCTCAACACTGGGACATTCCAACCATCCATAACTACGTCAAAAACCTCCAACTTCATTTCCTTAAAACTCTTCCATCAGAGTTTTTAGGTCGCTTTCAATTAAAACCGCTCTTTGACTCATCGTTAGATTGGCATGGCCATTTTTTAAGCTTCGAAGCCTCTACTATCGACTTGGCCGAGGACTGCCTACAAAGCTTGAAACAGGCCCATATCACCATCGACCGCCGTGGGCCTCGACTCAGATTCGGCTTTGGTCTTTATCAAGACCTCAAGGACGTTGAGGAGCTTTGCCTCAGCCTTAAGAACTTGGCACGCCAAAATAAATAGCTGCCTCTTAAATATTCTAAAGTTTTGAATTTTTATGCCGATAGTAGGATCAAGTACAATAAGTTTGATTGAAGTGCTTGGGAATCAAAATTATGGGTGTAAAACTTGGTTCAATTGTGATGGTCTTGCTGGTGTTCTTCATCGCCAAAGTTTCCTTTGAAACCGCGACGACGGCCAGAAAACCTGAAGTCAACGAAGCCTCCAACGATCGCTCTCCTGCCTCTATTGATCAAAGCTACTACGATCATATGAACAAACATTAAGACTTTCGGCCATTTTCGCATCCAAATTAAAAGAAATTAAGCTCTAAGTATGTAATTTTTTTCTGCTTCTATGAATCTCATGGAAGTTTATCCCGCTCAGGATAATATCCACCCATTATCTGTAAACCTCAAATTGGGACGATCTATGAAGAAAATTATGCTATCGGTTGCATCTGTACTCATCGCTTCACCACTATTTGCAAGTATTCTTCCTGAGAATTATCTCAATATCCCAGTCGACAGTAAGCAACTTCAAGGGCTAACTCAGATTCAATACAATAATGTAGTCAACAAATTTGAATCTACTTACTCTCCCATCGTTCGCAACCTTGGGGGAAATCTTGTGATCAACAGATTGTGGACTGACGGAACTGTAAACTCCAATGCCGTTCGTGAAGGCCAAAACTGGATTATCAATTCTTATGGTGGACTTGCTCGTCACCCCTCTATCACTACGGACGGTCTGGCCCTCGTTCTCTGCCATGAAGTCGGTCATCACTTGGGTGGAGCTCCAAAAATTGCCCATGCTCGTCCGGAAAACAAATGGGCGACAAATGAAGGCCAAGCTGATTATTTTGCCACGTTGAAATGTCTTCGACATGTTTTTTTGAATGACAATAATGAAGCCATCATTAAGAAAATGACTGTTCCTTCAGAGCTTTCTGCTGCCTGCAAGAAATCATTTTCAAATGCAGCCGATGCTAATATTTGTATCAGATCTGGAATGGCCGGAGTTTCAGTCTCCAACCTTTTTGCAAACCTCTCCCACAGATATCCGGCCCTCTTTTCTAGCCCAGATCAATCTGTGGTTGATATTACCTATGACAACCACCCAGATTTCCAATGCCGACTTGATACATTTTTTCAAGGATCAATCTGTACCGCCAATCCAAATGAAGACGTTTCACAGACCGACGAAGTTCAGGGAACTTGTCACAAGACGCTAGGATACAGCACAGGATTGAGACCAGCTTGTTGGTTTAAGGCGACAGTTCTTTAGAGACTAAATTCAGCTTTCGCCCAACTCTTAAATTTTTCACCGCGGTCCACATAGTTTTTGAATTGATCAAAAGATGGGAACGCGGGTGAAAAAACCAAATGCCCCTTCAGCCCTTCCTCTTTTGCAATTTTAAAAACAGTCTGCAAATCACCGGCCTCAGTAACCTTAAAATCTTTTCCTAATTCCTCAGCTAGTCTCTTCGTGACATCGCCAATGGTAAAAATGCGAGTAATTTTGGATTTAAAAGGAAGGATATCCGGCAGAACTTTGTCATTTTCGTTACGAAGTTTCCCACCCAGGATGAGATAAAGCGCCTCGGAAGATTCATCAAAAGCCTTGATGGCCGTGGTGGTCGCCAAAGTATTAGTGCTCTTAGCATCGTTGTAAACAGAAAGACCGTTATAAGTCAGGACATATTCAAGCCGATGGGCGACACCAGCAAACTCATTAATGAATTCTTCAAAAAGTTGTCTCAAATTGGGAATTCCTAAAATCTCAAGTACTTTATAACAAGCATAAAAGTTCGCCTCATTGTGCTCCCCTCTCACTTTTGCCTCTTTAAATGAAAATGTCTCACGAAAGGATTTTGGAAGCTCACCTTTTTGGAAATAGTCTTTGCTCGCAGGATGATCTTGAATGTCATCAAGGTAAGGATTCTCTAAGCCTAAAATCAAATGATCATCTTTGGTCATATTCTGAAGCAATCGAAATTTTGCCTTCGCATAATCATGGACGGCATCGTAGCGTTCAGAATGATTCGGGAAAATATTAAGTATCAATCCAATATGGGGATGGAACTCATGAATGGTCTCAAGCTGAAAACTTGAGACCTCAATGACGGCATAATCAACGCTCTCACCTTTTAAGGGAAGCTCACAATAAGGAACTCCAATATTTCCCCCACAAAACACTTTTTTTCCGGCTTTTTTAAGCGCCTCTGCAATCATCGTCGTTGTGGTGGTCTTTCCATTGGTTCCCGTAATAGCAATGACAGGAATCTGTTTTGTTTCACGGTAGGCGTACTCGATCTCAGATAAGATAGGAACTCCCTTCTCCACCGCAGACTTTAAGGCCGGATGAGTAAGAGGAATACCTGGAGACAACACGATTTCATCCATCTTATGAAAATGGCCGGCAAAATCTTCCTCCGAGTGACATGAACAGGCCTCAATGAGGGATTCCATTTTTTCTGAGGTGTACCAAGAGTCCACGGCACCCTTATTAACAGCATAGAGATCTTGATTCATCTTTTTGGCAAGTTCAACTGCTGCTTTGCCAGACTTTCCCATACCAAAAATAGCGACTTTATTTATCTTATTCATAAGCTATGCTATACCCCTACATGATGGATTATCGAAAACGACTCCAAGAGATTGCTGAATTTCTTCAACCATATCAAAAAATATGGCAAAACGAAATCATGCTCACTTATCCGACTCCCACCATACATTTTCCTCAGGATTGGGTTGCTGAGCTTTCCAACATTAAAGAGACCTCAGATGTTCTTAGACTTGAAAAAAAAGACGTGGATGGTCTGATCCATCTGCCGGAGTTAAAAGAGTTTTATCGTCGCATTAAGCAACTCTCTGTCCTTCCTGCTCTTCCAGAGCTGCCCCCCATGCCAGAGAATTCTTTCACCTTTCTCTACGTGATTCCGAAAAAACAATACGAGATCAGAAGACTCGCCCCCTTTGTGAATCAATTTTCTCAAGAGCATCAGGTCGAAGCGATCATAGATATTGGTGGGGGGATAGGAATACTCGCCCAAACCTTGAGCAATCAATACAATCTAAAAGTCATTAGCTTAGATATGGATCCTGTTCTGCAAGAAACGGGTCGTAAACGTCATGAAAAAAACTGTCGCCATCCTGACAACAAAGTAAACTATCAATTAGTCAAAGTTGAAGAGAGTGAGCCAAAATTCCGTGCTCTTTTAAAACCTAATCTAATGACTCTCGGTCTTCATGCTTGTGGGAAACTTTCTCTGGATCAAATTTTTGCCAGTTCAAAAAATGAAGTCAAAAACATCATTAACTTTGGTTGCTGCTATTACAAACTTTCTCAGTATGAGGGAACACAAAACATTTCTTCTTTTGCCCAAAGTCTCCCGTCTAAAGTCGAACAATCTCCCTATGCTTTAACTCTTGCCACTCGCGGGCATCACAAAATTGATGTAGAGGATTATCTCTATAAAGTTAAGGTCAAGTATTACCGCTATGCCATGCACTTTCTGCTCTTTGATGAATATCAACTTCCTGACGTCCTCACTTTGGGCAATACTCACCATCGCCTCTACGAAGAAAGCTTTGGAACCTATGCCTTAGAGCAACTCAAACGAATCAACGTCACCCCCAAGCATACAAAAGAAGAACTTGATCAGTACTTTGCTCAAAGTGAGAGACAAAATTTGATTTGGGAGATGCTGGCCGCTGGGCTGATTAGAAATGCACTAGGAAGGTTACTTGAAATTTATCTTTTGATGGATCGGGCCATTTATCTGGAAGAGCAAGGCTACAAGTCCGAGCTGATGGAGTTTTTTGACGAACAAAAATCTCCCCGCAACGTCGGACTTGTTGCTACAAAAAATTAATTCAAATGGAAAACTTCTCTCATCTCTTGCTTTAAAAGATTCATCTTATGATCGATCTCTGGGTGATTCGAATCATTTGGATCAAGGAGATAATTTTCTGGTCCCATCGCTTTGAGCATAAGCTTCGTTTGCCAAATATTGTCATTGGCCATGTTAATGTCTTGGCGATACTGATACTTATCAAGTGTCTCTTTACTTATGTAGTCTTGAATCGAGTTGAAATAGTGATCGTTATAGATTTTCTTTCCGTTTTCAAGTCGAGTGTATCCACGAACAACGTAATCGATATAAACCACATCACACTCAAAAACTTCAAACATATAGTTCAATGCTTTAAGGGGAATAATTTCTCCACAAGTTGCAACGTCTAAGTCTAAACGAAAAGTACAAATCCCCTCTGGATCAGAAGCATCTGGATAAGTGTGAGTTGTAATATGAGATTTATCTAAGTGCATTTTAACAGCAGCTTGCCCTTGGGCCCCAAGTTCCCAATTTCCACCACCTTTAAGATCTGACATCAGAGTCATCGTTGAGGCCCCAACTGGTTCATAATCCTGAACAGTTTCAGAGAGAATATTCGCTTCAATGATTTCGCAAACCTTGCGGGCAATCTTGGAGATGTTTTCAGCACAATACTTAGTGTGGATGTTGTTAATATAATCTTGTTTTTGCTGCTCATTCATCGCAATACAAAAATCATAGAAGTTAAAAGATAAAATCTTAGTAAGATTATTAAACCCCGAAAGCTTGATCGTTTCCTGCATGTTTGTCATAGCAAAAACTCCATCCAAAGAAGTGTAGAAATTCAGAAGCTTGTTTATAGGTAATGGGAGTTATTCTGACAATAAAAAAAGGGCCCAAAGCGTTATCGCCTTGGGCCCCGGAAAGGCTTGAAATTAGATTAAACCAAGAGATTTTACAGCATCACGCTCGCCACGGAGTTCATCCAGAGTGAGTTTGAATTTCTCTTGACCAAATTCATTGTGCTTGATGCCCTCAACAACTTTCAATTTTCCACCCTCAACTCGGCATGGATAAGAGAAAATAAGCCCTTTATCTACGCCATACTCGCCATTAGAAGCGAGGCACATTGAGAAGGTTTCACCTGCTGGAGTTTCCGTAACGATTTTACGGATTCCATCGATAGCAGCATTCGCAGCTGAGGCAGCCGAAGAAAGACCACGGGCCTTAATAATGGCCGCTCCACGCTGTTGAACAGTCTTAATGAAATCACCCTTTAACCACTCATGATCAGAAATCACATCTGTGGCGAGCTTCCCGTTAATCGTAGCATTAAAGAAATCAGGATATTGAGTCGCAGAGTGATTTCCCCAGATGGTGAGGTTTTTCACTGCCGTGATATCAGCACCAGCTTTAATCGCCAGTTGTGCTTTAGCGCGATTCTCATCCAATGATGTCATGGCAAAGAAGCGATCAGAAGGAATACCTTTCGCATTATTCATGGCAATCAAGGCGTTCGTATTACAAGGATTACCAACAACAAAAATTCTTACGTCTGAAGCGGCACTTTGCTCAACAGCCTTAGCTTGGGCGGTAAAGATTCCACCGTTAATTTTGAGAAGGTCAGCACGCTCCATGCCCTCTTTACGAGGAACTGAACCAACGCAAACCACCCAGTTAGCATCTTTAAAAGCTGTATTTAAATCAGAGGTAAGCACCATATTTTTGAGAAGAGGAAAAGCACAGTCTTCAAGCTCCATCGCCACACCTTTAAGCGCAGGAAGAGCCGCTTCAAGTTCAAGCAATTGAAGTTCTACTTCTGTTTCCATTCCAAACATTTGTCCAGAAGCAATTCTAAATAGAAGGGCATATCCGATTTGGCCAGCAGCACCTGTGACAGCAACTTTGACTCTTTTCTTAGTCACAAAAACCTCCACTCATGTGAAATAAATAATGCTGTTATTATAAAGGAAACAGGGGTCTTTCACAGCTTTTATTCATCTTGCCTAGACAATTTATTTTTTTGAAGCATAGTATTAAGAATTAAAAAGGCATTAAAAGGATATCCATGCAAGGATCACAAAATAACTCAAATCAAGGTGGACAAGGCGGGGGACAAAATCGCCGACGTCGCTACCGCGGACCTAATCGTGGCGGACAAGGTGGCCAGCAGAGCCGAAATAATGCGGAAAATCGTAATTTTCAGCAACAGTCTGGTAATCGTGGTGGCAGGCGCAATGGACGCGTTTTAACCACAAACCAGGTTTTGGTTAAATACGACAACCTCCTTGAACAACATCTCATCACCCGCCGAAAATACTATGAATACTTTAACCGTGTAGATGAAAGACAATTAATCAGGCTTGAGAAAAACTTCTTTGACAGCATTGAGCATTTAAGACGTTTTGAGAACAATCTTGAGCCATGGCAAAGGGAAGCACTAGAAAAGCGTAAAACAGAGCGCTATAAGCTAGATCTGACGTATTCCGGAAACCGTGGCCTGGACCCTGTTGAAGTCGCCAAAGTTGAAGTCACTGATGACCAAATCGAAGATCCTCACTTTAAAGACTCCCAAAAAGAAGCTTTTGAGGAGTACAAGGATGACATTGAAGAATCTGAAGGGACTTACGAAGATTACCTAAAATTAAAAGGCCTCAATTAAGAGGCCTTTCTTTTTGCTTATTTTTGATTTTTAAAAATTAGATACCGTCTGTTCCAGTCGCAGCAAATTGAGGCACGATGCTCGCCGTAGCCTGAACTTCTTTTTCTTTCTTAGAAGGCTTGATGTTATAAAGATAATTATTCAGCGTTTCTTCCTGGTCTTTCAAAATAGCAGCTTTAAGCTCTTCAGCTGGAATATCAAGAACCTCAGAAACTTTTCTAAGCATTTTAAGAGGAATGTTACAAAGAGCACGCTCAACGTTTGAAATGAACTGACCATTCTTATAACCAAGAAGGTGTGATAATTCAGACTGGGAATAACCTTTTGGGTGATTCATTCTTTTTGTGCGAATAAGCTGAGCAATGTTCTTAAAGCAACGCATGTGTTCTCCATTAGAATTTACAAAAGAGTGGAAATAATATTCATTTTTTCTAGAATGTCTTCACCATTCTTAAAAAAATTATTATTCATCTTATCGACATTTTAATTTCTTTCTATCTGGGAAAATTTTTATGAAGTTAATTTCGTGGAACGTCAACGGCATACGCGCTGTATATAAGAAGGGATTTCCTGAATGGTTCGCTAAAGAATCACCAGATATCTTATGCCTACAGGAGATTAAGGCATCTCTTGACCAATTCCCTGCCGAATTATCTGAAAAGAGCAATTACGAGATATCTTGTAGTTCCGCTGATAAGAAAGGTTATTCTGGTGTCGCTACATTTTCTCGAGAAAAAATTCTTGACACGAAAAAGTTTGAAAAAGAACTTTACGATTCAGAAGGTCGGGTTTTAATTCACGAATTTCAAGATTTTTATCTCGTGAATGCCTATTTCCCCAATGGATCAAGAGATCATAGCCGAGTGCCTTTTAAGATGAAATTCTGTGACGAAATCTTAGTAAAAATCAATCATCTGCAAAAGAAAAAACCCGTCATCATCACTGGTGATTTTAATACGGCCCATTCTGAGATTGATCTGGCGAATCCAAAAAGCAATCAAAAGACAACGGGATTTTTACCCATTGAAAGAGCAAGGTTAGATAAATTTATAGCTCAAGGTTGGATTGATATTTACCGACAATTACATCCACAGACGACAGGAGCCTACACCTGGTGGAGCAATCGTCCGACTGTGCGTGAACGTAACATTGGATGGCGAATTGATTACTTTTTTATTAGTCCTGCATTACTTAAACGAGTCAAGAAAGCGGAGATCCTCCCAGAGGTGAGAGGATCGGATCATTGCCCCATCCTACTGGAGCTAAAATAAATTATTATTTGAAAAGTATTTTTCCTTTATAAAACGTAGCCCCGACAAGTGAATCATACTTTTCTCGCTTGAGCTTATGTTGGCCAATGAGTTTACTGAGAAGTTCTTCAGCTGTTCTAGGCTTAATCTTTTTATCCAAAGGAACAATAATGAAGCTCGCCTCTTTCCCCTTGGCGAGATTGCCTGCCGTTTTGGACACTCCTAATATTTCAGCCCCGGCAAGAGTTGAACGATAAAGCGCTTTTGTATAGGTCGCTGCAGAGTTTTTGATTTTCTTGTTTTGATCGACAAAACTTCTCATCACATCGAACATCGAAAGAAAAGGGCCTCCCCCAATATCTGAACCAAGGGCCCATCGGACTTTTAATTTTTCAACAGTTTTAAAATTGAATAGACCTGAACCAAGTCCTTTATCTTTTATAGGAGCATTTGAGGTTGGACAGTGAATAAGGCTCGTTTTTGTCTTTTTTAAAGTGTTAAGTTCTTTCTCACTTAAATGTATTCCATGGCCCATAAGAGATTTCTTACCCAGCATGCCTGTTTTTTCATAAATCTCAGTATACGAAGACACTTTTTCAAATCCTGGTAACTTCTTATAGATGGATAAAACAAAATCAATCTCTGCTGGCGTTTCTGAAAGATGAGTCTGCTTGAAACACTTTGCTTTATCGGCCATACGACTCCCCTCTTTCATCACTTTCGGGGTGGTTGTAATCGCAAAACGTGGGGTAAAACAATGTCGCTTCCCATATTTTTTGATTAATTTCTTTGTCAATAAAAGTGACTCATCCTCAGTCTGAGTGAGCTCTTCAGGTGAATTCATATTCATCAGAACATTTCCAATGACAAAGTCCCCCTGAACCTCATCCATGGCAGCCGCGAGGGCCGTTTCATGTATAGAGCTATAGCAAGCCCCACCGATGGTTCCGGCGGAAGAAAGCTTTTTGAAAAAGTGCTTCGCTCTCTGTTGAGAAAACTTTTTGTCTGCAAACTTCATTTCTGTTGGGAAAGTATATTTTTGAAGCCACTCAAGGAGAGAGTCTTTTGGCATTTCCCTTACATCATCCTGTACCCAATGAAAGTGCATATCAAAAAATCCAGGCATCAAGACAGAATGACCAAAATCAACCAGGTTCGTTTTCGTTATTTTATCGGCATACTTTTTAACACCTTTTTCATAGGGCAAGAGATCCTTAATCTTTTTGTCTTTAATTACCAAGAGACCTTGAGGGTAATAGTCACACTTAAGATCTGTAAGTGGATTGAGAATCAACGCTTTATAAAAGTTATATTTTTGCGATGCCATAGAAGTCCTTTTTCCTAGCCCAAGGCAAGTCAGAGAGTTAAGCTAATGAGCATGATGAGACGTACAACTTTACAAAAGATTCTTCTGTTTGTCTTTGGCCTTTTACCGCTTGTTGCAATTGGAAAAACTTTTCAAGTTAAAGAGATTGGTCTCCTGACCATAGACTCGGCGATTACTCCTGCGACATTTGATTACCTTGATTATCAATTTAAAAACATACCCTCTGATTCTCTCATCCTCATCAAGATCAATACTCCCGGTGGCCTCATCTCTACGACGAAAGATATCATCTCATTAATTGGTTCTCAGACAAAACCGATCGTTGTTTGGGTTACACCAGAAGGTGCATCCGCAGCAAGTGCAGGCGCACTGATTGCCTCATCTGCTCACTTCATCCTGATGAATGAGGGCACCAGCCTTGGTGCAGCGACACCTGTGGGACTAGGAAAAGATTTATCCGAAAAAGATGGTCGAGCAAAAACACTCAATGACTTGAAAGCGATGGTGCGATCACTCTGTGAATTACGGGGGCGCCCCTCGGCTCCATTTGAGGAGATGATTGAAACGGCTAAATCTTTTACCTCACTCGAGGCAAAAAAACTGAGTATCATTGATGGCATTATGATTCATGAAGGAAAAATCACTGATCTTTTAAGATCCAAGCATTTCTCCCTTCAGGGTGAGGATTTTACTCTCGATTTTGAAGCATCGCCCGTAATAAAAGAATATGCTCCAACTTTAGGTCAGAAAATTCTGAGTGTGCTCGCCGATCCGTCTGTTGCTTATTTTCTCTTCTTGCTTGGTCTGGCGCTGATATATTTTGAATTGCAAGCACCAGGAGGCTACATTGCTGGTGGGATTGGACTCAAGCTCATCATCTTGGCGGCCATTGCTTTTCAGGTTTTACCGCTTAACTGGGGAGCATTGGTTCTGATTGTCATTGGAGTGATTCTGCTCATCCTAGAGATCCATATCACAAGCTATGGGCTCTTAGCGATCGGAGGCCTCGCAGCGTTTATCGCAGGTTCGCTTTTTCTCTTTCACGGAGAGGGCGGCTTTATCAGTATCGACTATCCTGTACTCATCTCAACTCTCCTGGGAATTGGATTCG
The DNA here is from genome assembly GCA_947448495.1 of Bacteriovoracaceae bacterium. Lineage (GTDB taxonomy): Bacteria > Bdellovibrionota > Bacteriovoracia > Bacteriovoracales > Bacteriovoracaceae > Peredibacter. The sequence continues at coordinate 14,591 of CANFNX010000025.1, forward strand.
CTCTCGCCATTATCGTTTGGTATGTGCTTAGAGAAAAAAAGAAACAACCTCATCATGAGAACTTTTTTCTTCCATTGGGATCAACTGGTGTTGTTCTCAATTGTCCAATGGACTCATTAAGCTTTTACCAAATAAAAGTCCGCGGTGAAATCTGGCGGGCCACTTCACAGGAACATCTAAAGCTTCATGACGATGTGATTGTGACATTAATTGATAAAGAAAAACTTATTGCAACAATTAAGAAAGTGACTAAGGAGTAAATATGTCCGTCTTATTAATCCCCTTTATTGTTTTTGCTGCTATTGTACTTTTTAGTACTTTCAAGGTCCTAAACGAATTCGAACGTGGTGTGATTCTACGTCTTGGAAAGTTTTCCGGTGTTCGCGGGCCCGGACTTATTATTTTGATACCAGGTCTGGAAAAAATGATCAAAGTCGATCTTCGACTTGTGACGATGGATGTCCCTGCTCAAGACATTATTTCTAAAGACAACGTGACCTTAAAAGTGAACGGAGTCGTTTACTTTAAAGTAAGCAGTCCTGAGCATGCCATCATCACTGTTGAAAATTACTACCATGCGACGGCTCAGATTGCTCAAACAACACTTCGCTCTGTTGTTGGTCAATATGAGCTCGATGAAATCCTCGCTCACCGTGATCAGATTAATGCTCGTCTTCAAGAGATTTTAGATGAAGTCACAGAGCCATGGGGAATAAAAGTCACCAATGTTGAAGTGAAGGCTATCGATCTTCCAATTGAAATGCAAAGAGCTATGGCCAAGCAAGCTGAGGCTGAACGTGAAAAACGTGCCAAGATTATTTCAGCACAAGGGGAATTTGAAGCCTCTCAAAAACTGGCCGAAGCAGCGAAAGTCCTAGGAGAGCAAAAAGATGCTATTACTCTTCGTTACTTAGAAACGATGAGAGAGATTTCATCCTCAGGAAATAACACGACTTCGTTTTTCCCACTTCCAATTAATCTTTTAGATAAAATGTTGAGCAAATAGTTGAACGACTGGTAAGAGGCGAAGGCTTCTTACCAGTTTTTTGATCCAATCTGACGAAAATTTTTATCGATCTTACTTTCTTCTTTAATATCCTTTTCAGGCACAACGGACTCTTGAATAGAAGCTGGACCGCGCCCTATGGACTGCTTAGATCTTAAACCTTGGTCATTGTCTGTTTTAATTTCTTTTTGAACACCTTCAATAAGAACCTTATTAAAGTCTTTAACATCTTTAGCGATTGCTAGAGTCGAGAGACCTAATAAGCAAGTGATGAGGGTTAATTTCATAGATTCTTCTCCTGCCTTAAGCTTATCGGCTTAATGAGGGAGAAGATTAAGATCCCTACCGGCTGTATAACCTATTGATTCTTAAAACAAAAAAGGGAGCCGAAGCTCCCTTTTTTTAGCGAACAACTTTTCGCATGTTCTGATTAAGTTCTTTTTTACGGATTCGGATACTCTTTGGAGTCACTTCAACCCACTCATCATCATCAATCCAATCCAGTGCCCAATCAAGAGTTCTTGGAGTAATCGGTGGAAGGATGACGTTTTCATCTTTACCTGCTGTACGAACTGAAGATAAGTGTTTTTCACGACAAACGTTTACGTTCAAATCATTTGGACGAGTATGCTCACCCACAACTTGACCTTCATAAGTCATTTCAGTCGGAAGAACAAATTGCTTACCTGAAGCAAGGAGATTGAAAAGTGCGTAAGGAGTGATCTTGCCAGCGCGGTCAGAGATAAGGGCACCATTTTGACGGGCCAGCATCTTACCTACGAACGGCTCATAGCCTACGAAGTATGAAGACATAAGGCCTTGGCCTTTAGTATCAGTTAAGAAGGTAGAGCGGTAACCAATAAGTCCACGCGAAGGAACATGGAACTCCATACGTGTACGGCCTTCCCCAAACGGCGCCATCGCCTCAAGACGACCTTTTCGAGACGCCATCTTCTCAGTGATCGCTCCACATGAGTCATTTGGAACATCAAGCACCAGTCTTTCGAAAGGCTCATTTAAAACACCATCAATTTCTTTTGTAATAACTTGAGGGCGAGCAATCATAAGCTCGAAGCCAGCTCGACGAATTTCCTCGAACACAACGGCTACTTGAAGCTCACCACGCGCTTTAAGAATAAACACTTTTGGATCATTCGTTGGCTCATATTTGAGTGAAACGTTTTTACGAATAGCATCGATAAGGAATTCTTCTAGCTTTCTAGAAGTAAGGTACTCACCTTCTTGACCAGACATTGGAGACGTAGAAACTGAAACCTGAACAGAAACTGTCGGTGGCTCAACTTCAATACGAGGAAGAGCTTCAGGTTTTTCAACTGCGGCAAGAGTATCACCGATATCACCATGCTCTAGACCAGAAACAATCACAATCTCACCAGCTTCAGCCGATTCAACCTGGGCCATTCCCAAACCATCAAAGATTTGAAGTGAAGTCACTTTAAAGTTTTTGATTTTTCCTTCAGCATTGATATGGGCCAGCTGTCTTCCGTTCTGGATCAAGCCGCGCTGAATACGTCCTACCATCAAAGTCCCAAGGTAGTTCGAGTAAGAAAGATTTGTTACAAGCAACTGCGCTGGGCCTTCTTTATCAAACTTCGGAGATGGGTAGTAATCGCTGACAAGGAAATCCAAAAGCGGATCCATAATACCTTCACGGCGTGTTTTATCTTTAGATACATAAGCATTACGACCTGAACCGTAATAGAACGGGATATCTAGATCGATCTCATGACCAGATTCAGCTGCAAGTTCCAAAAGAAGATCTTCAACTTCTCTTTGAACTTCATCGATACGTTCATCAGCTCGGTCAACCTTGTTAATGAACACACCAACGTGAATCCCGCGCTCAAGAGCTTTTGAAAGAACGAAACGAGTCTGAGGAAGAGGGCCTTCTGAAGCATCCACGAGAAGAAGAATACCGTCCACCATCATCAATGATCTTTCTACTTCACCACCGAAATCGGCGTGACCAGGAGTATCTAGAAGGTTAACTTTTGTGCCTTTCCAACGGATGGCACAGTTTTTTGCCTTAATAGTAATTCCGCGTTCGCGTTCAAGTTCGCCCGAATCCATCACACGATCTTGCACTTGTTCGTGGGCAGAGAATGTACCTGAGTACTTTAAAAGTTGGTCAACGAGAGTCGTTTTACCGTGATCCACGTGGGCCACGACGGCGATGTTCTTTAAGTTCATGAATGTCCTCATCTAATGATTTGAATGGCGCCACTCTACATGAGCGATTAAGAAATGACGAGTCAAAGTTCTATTAAATTGAAGAATTTACACCTCGAGACCTTCGAATTTCCAACCATTTAGGAGTGCTTAGCAAAATATTCCCGTTGAGGAGTCTACCTACAACAATTACAGTCATGTGATGGAACTAAATGAACAACAACAGTACGTCTCTGACAAATGGGACCAACTGATAGAACTGACTGACAAAAAAGTTTGGGATCAAGCAGATGACCTGTTCGAAGAAATTCGGGCCTTCGCAAAATCTCACAATATGCGCTACTTCGAGCTTCATTTAATGTATGCAAATTACTTAGTGGAAATTAACGAATCTGCACGAGCCTTCTCTCACTTAAATTTTTTAAAAGACCTCTATCTTCAGGCCGGTGTCACAGAAACGGCTTACCTTAGCACACGCGGGATTCCAGATTTTAATGATTTTATTATTGTTTCAACCAACTTTCTCCAGGCAAACCCTGTCAATCTTCAAAAGAAATTTATTCTAGAAGACTTAAAAGGTGCCTTAGATGAATCTGGCTCTGCTGAAGTCGAAAAAGTACTGAATTCGCTTTAACTTTTTTCTACTTATTCATCATCGAAAACATTTGATTAAGCTCTTCGCGAGACGCATTTCTTCCTTTTTCTGAAAAGAGATAGCCAAATTCAAGCTCTCCTTTTTCAATTTGAGAAAAAGCATGATCAGCAAAAGCCTCAAGTGGCGCCCCATCATTATGCAGTCCGACTCCTCCGAGATCAGTATTCACAGCTGGAGGAATAATTTCGACAACTTTAATGGAAGTATTTTTCAATTGATGGCGCAGACTCAAGGTAAAGGAATGAAGCGCGGCCTTGGTAGCGCAGTAAGTGGACATAAAAGAGAGCGGTAGGAATGCAAGGCCTGAAGTGACATTCATGATGTAAGGATCATTTTGCTTCTGGAGAAAAGGGATGAAAAGCATCGACAAATGCATGGGGGCCTTAAGGTTAATCTCCATTTCAAGCTCATGCTGGGCCCAATCTTGTGGTTGTGCAAATGAACCAGGACGGTTTTGAATTCCAGCATTATTAATAAGGATATTTAGAGAGGGAAACTTTTCCGTTACTTCGTGAAAGAGTGCTTCCCGCTCATGCTTTTTAGAAACATCACACTGAATAATCGCCAACTCAGGACATTCAGCTTTGGCTTTATCTAACTGCTCTTGACGGCGTCCACAGACAATCACTTGGCTTCCAGCTTTCACAAAACGTTTGGCCAGAGCAAAACCAATTCCACTCGCTCCACCAGTAATAAGAACAGTATTGTTTGAAATGTTCATCAGCTCTCCGATTTCTTTTTATCTATTTAATTAAGTTTTCCAGCTTCAGGATACTGATTGCGCACTTCACGCCATCAACAGCAGCCGAGGTAATTCCTCCCGCATAACCTGCTCCTTCACCACAAGGATAGAGACCTTGATGAGAAAGGGAAATGAGACTTTCTTTGTCTCTAAGAATTGTCAAAGGTGCAGAGGTTCTTGTTTCAGGGGCAATGAGAAGCCCATCTTCATAAACAAAGCCAGGTAGATCTTTGTTAAATTCCTCCAAACCTTTTTTAAGATGCTCTACAATAAAGGGTGGAAAAATCTGGCGAATATCAGCTTTAAATACTCCGGAAGGCGAAGAGGTTTTCGGAAGCGGCGTATCTGTCATTTTTCCTGTCATGAACTCTTTAATTGTCATCGCAGGGAGCTCTCTACCCGTGGCATGTTTTTTGGAAAGCTCAAAAGCCTTTCTTTCGATCTCGTGTTGAAAACGCAATCCACTCATGAGGTCTTTATCTTCGAGATCACTTTCAGATTTTACAGACACAACGAGAGCAGCATTTGACCAGGGGGAATTTCGAGCATAGTTACTCATGCCATTGACAACAATCCCATTTTTTTCTGTTCCCGAAGAAAGCACATAGCCTCCAGGGCACATACAAAAACTATAGACGCCATGATCACTCCACTTGTCATGCCAACTTAAGCGATATCGGGCCGATCCCATTTCGGGAGCTTCACAAAATTTGCCATGCTGGAGTTGATCAATATAGCGGCGAGGATGCTCCACTCGGACACCCACGGCAAAATCTTTTTGTTTCATCGCCACTTTGCTATCGGCCAAGTGTTGATATAAATCTTGGGCAGAATGCCCAGTCGCCAAGACAATATGATCGGAATAGAGTACTTCTCCATTATGAAGTTTTACTCCAATAGCGCGATCACCTTCAGTTAAAATTTGATCAACTCGAGTATTATAACGGATGTCGCACTCCTGGGAGCGAAGCCAATTTGAAATGTGAGTGATGATGCCACGAATTTTATTCGACCCTAAATGAGGGTTTGAAACATAGGCGGTCTCTTCAGGTGCGCCAAAGTCCACGAATTTTTTCATCACATAAGAAACCAGATCAGACTTAATGCGAGTGATGAGTTTCCCATCAGAGAAGAGCCCTGCTCCCCCCTCTCCGTAACAAACGTTGGTCTCAGGATCAAGCTCTCCATAGCGCCAAAATTTTGCAATATGAACCATGCGCTTACTGGCATCATCCCCACGCTCTAAAATAATTGAAGGAACTCCGTGCTCAGCGAGACGAACCGCTGCAAACAATCCTCCGGGACCTGCCCCAATGATAATGGGTTTGTTTTTCAGAGGAGAAAACTGTTGAAAGGCCTCAGCTTGCGGATAATGATCGGTCTTAGAGACCAAGCCCTCAATGACATAAAGATAAATCGGTTTGCGCCCACGAGGGGCTCCTCGAGCATCAAGGCTTTTTGAAATAGTTCTGTACTCCAGAATCTCTGGATAAATTTTCTTAATATAAGCATCCACGTCCGCATCAAAGGGCAGCTGGAATTGATATTTTTTTGACATAATTGGGGCCATTTTTACATTATGCACAAGCAAAAATCAAAGATATTCTTATCAAAAGGATATCAGGGTCTTATAGTAAGTTAAGCCACATTCAAAAGGGTCTTATGCGAATTGGATTATTAATTATTGGAAATGAAATTTTGGAAGGTAAAATTACCGACGCCAATACCAGACAACTTTCTCAATTTTTAAGATCCATAAATCTTGAATTAGAAATGTCGCTCACTGTCCGTGACGATCTACAGGCCATTCACCAATCCCTAGATACTCTTTTTACAATATGTGATGTTGTTGTCACTTCGGGAGGCCTTGGCCCAACTAAGGATGACATCACCAAAGATGCCCTAGGCAGCTATTTTAATCGTCCCTTACGCTTTTCTGAGGCGGCTTTCCAAGTCGCGAACAAAAATTACGAGCGCTTTCAACGAGTCTTTCCTGGGAAAGATCATGGCTATTGTTTTTTACCAGAAGGCTTTGTTCCCCTAAACAACTCCACTGGCTTTGCGCCTTGTTTTTTGACTCAAGAAAAAAATAAATTCATCATCTCAGGGCCAGGGGTCCCTTGGGAGTTTAAAAGTCTATTAGAAGATCATTTTGTAGAAAAAATTCAAAACTATTTTCCCCAAACGACTGAAGTCATCGAGAGCTTCGTAGTCAAAACAAAAGGAATTCCTGAAGAGAAAATCTTTAAGGAAGTTGATCCTTCACTCTGGGATAAACTGAGTGCCTTCGGTACGGTGAGCTCACTTCCCAATGTCATGGGAGTTGAAATTTCGATTAAAGTTATCGCTAAAAACTCTGACGAGATGGAGCAGCAAAAAAAGCAATTAAAGAGTCTTTTTATGAGTTCTCCACTTCTACCGAACATTTGGCAATTTGGTAGCCTTTCTCTTGAAGAATATATCGTGAATCTGGCCAATAAAAAAAATATCACATACTCATTTGCTGAATCTTGTACTGGTGGTTTATGTGCTCACCGTGTGACTGCTGTAAGTGGGAGCAGCCAGAGCTTTTTGGGGTCTGTAGTGTCTTATGCCATATCTGCGAAAGAACAAATTTTAGAAGTGAAACCACAAACGATTTCAACTTTTGGTGTCGTGAGCGAGGAAGTGGCGCGAGAAATGTCTCAAGGTGCGGCGAAAAAATTTGGAGCTCACATTGCCATTTCCATTACCGGTGTGGCCGGTCCAATGGGCGGAACCAAAGAAACTCCCGTGGGAACAGCATGCTTGGGCATCACTCATCAAGGTGTGACAAAGAGCTTAAAAATTCAGCTTTTTGGTGATCGGGAACAACTCAAGCTTCGCTTCTCCCAAGCCGTCCTCTATGGGCTTTTAGAGGAGCTGGAAAAGATTGCCTAAGCCTGACTCGTTTTATAGGCATTTTGAGAACCAGGCCTCTCGATTGCATTTCGTTAAATCGGTCACTTAGGTCTCAATCGAGTTCCAGACTCAGGAATGCCCTACATGAGGATTAAAATCCTTAAAGAGAATTTAAAATTCAATCAAAAAATTCCGATAGTTATTCCAAGAGGACTGACACGGATGTTGAACTCTATGAAAGGCTTTCAAAACTCAAAACATATTTTCTCACTAGCTTTAGTGATCATCCTTTTCTTTTTGGCCTCTTGTGTCCCCCAGCGCTCAACCACGCAAATTGATTCTGGCAGTAGTACGACGAGTAGTAATCCTACTGGGACTACCACGAGCTACCCATCTCCCACATTTCCAATCAATCGGATTTTCTTTCAAAATGGTTCGGTACAAACGGATACTCAATTTGCATTACCTATCAACTTTACCGATTCTTTTTTAGTAAGAGGAAAAGACATTTCTACTTTCCTCAAAACTATTCCTAACACCACTCGATTTTGCCTCGTGAGTAAATTTACTTATTCCCCAGGGATCGATCGTTTTCTTATACTTGCGGCCAAGCCAAAGTCCTATACCGACCTCGTGAATAAAACCACAGAGTTTTATTTGCAAGTTGAGCCCTCTAACGATCAGGCCAATCAAAATGATTGTCTCACCTATAATTTGACGAACTCAGTATTTGCTAGCGCCTCATCTCCCATCGCAAATTTTAGCTTAACTCAAGTTTGCTCAAACTGCTCATCAACTGTTACTTCAGAAGGTTTTAAACTCTATTTCAACAATGGTGAAGCGGTTCCCACTCTTAATCTCTCTTCCATCATTTTAAGTCTTTCGGGCTCAACTTCATCGTCTATAAATAGTTGTGTTGAATCAAGTGTCTGTGTCGCCAGAGGATTTAACTGTTGTCTGGATGGTCAATGCGTCTCAGATGGTGCCGTGAAACCAGGTGCTCTATCCATGAGTGGCTTTAATGAAGCTCAAATTGATGTTGCTGCAAATCCAAATCGATTCATTGTTTATCCTCAATACTACTTTGTATGCTCTCAGCGTCCAGAAGCGAATGGTTCAACTGTTAACAATGATCCAGCGGACCCAGCGTATGATGCCAACATTCGTTTAATGGAACTAAAGCAACTTTATCAATGTTTAAACAAAGTTGACGGAGAATTCTCATACTGTACGGCCAAATTTACCTCAGCCTCTCAGAAGATTGTTGCCGGTACACCATTTTCGGCGGGAGATTTCGGACAATTTGAAGATATCAATTTTCAAAACCTGAATCCAAACTTTGCCAGTGGTGATTATGCTCACAACATCACTAAAATCTTTTATGCCGGTCAAGTTCTCTTTGAAGCGAATAAAACTCCTCTCAATCCTGCCGATGGAACTTTTACGACTGTGGGTAATGACGATCTGTCGACCGCACAAAAAGTCAAAATCACAAAAACTCTTCCTCTGAACGCCCTAGATGATAATCTCTACTTAACTTTTAAGATTGATGGAAGTTGCGAGAAAATTGGCTCATCACTCGCCAGATGTTCTAAAAGTTTCATCCAGGGTCACTCTGACCCTCTCAGTGTTTCTTACCATGATTCTTCAAAAGAATTTAATTTGCCGAGCTATGCAGATACTTCGATAAGCGCAAATATTATTGTTAAAATTTCAGGCATTGTGGTCCCAGAGGATGTGACAACATGGACTAAAGCTCAGTCTCCCAATCGGATCATTTTCAGTGCCAGTTATCCACTTTATCAAAACCAAACTATCGACATTACCTACTATGTTAACAATTCTGTTTCTACACTCTTGAGTGCTAAAACAGCGGCACAGGCCAAAGTGAATACGATGTGCTTATGTAGTTCAGCTGGTAAGTGTAATCTGCGCCCCATTTTAGATTCTCATGACACCATTACCAATTATGAATGTACTCAAGGGTCTCCCACAGATGTTATACCGGTAAACCAGACCGCCTACGTCTCAAACAAAAACATTCCCCATCGTTTTTTTGATATCAATGGTGTTAACTATGATAGTGATTACTCAACGGCCCTTGATCAGGAGGGCACTCCATTCAGTTACATCAATAACAATATTTTAAAACCCTCAAATCTTGATTCATACAATGGTTACACTGGTTTCAATGAAATCTATGGCTCTTTTTCTAAGACTAACGCTTCAGCAGCAAAACCGGCCAAAATGCTGAAAGTCAAAAAGGATCAAGTCTACGATATTTTTGCCAATAGTGGGTTATTCTCCACTTGCTTAACTTGTGGATCAGATTATTACTCATCCATACAGCGAATTTTTCCTCAGTCTTTAACTGCCATTGGCGGTGGTTACTCTCCAGATAACTTCGCTTCAAGTAGGATCTCTAATACTGGAACCTACCGCAGTGACGATCTCCTTTTTGGGAGAGCATGCTTTATTCCTGCAACAATGATTCCGTGGTCACACAATTCTGCCTCGACAGTAAAAGATCAAAGAAGAAACAGGCTTGCCTCTCAGCACTTTCTCTTTGCCAATGGGTATGCCAGAGACTGGTTCGGATTTGATTATGGATCACTCATTGGTTCTTTTGATGGGGTCACTTGGTTCTCGATTGGAAATCAGCGTCGAATTAAGGCCACTACGGGTCGATTATACCTGGCCGTGAATGCCTACTTTGGTGATCTAAACTTAGATAATAATTTTAATGTTACAGTTTCTGAAACAACCATGTACTCACCAGATATGCCGGATCATGATACTGAGACCACTGGTGGAGAATGTCAAAAGTCTCATTTTTGTTCAAATGATAACGATTGTTTCAGACAACTTGGTTACGATTATACCTGCCAAAATATTTCAACCCTTACGACTCGCTGGCCTCAATTTGATGCCAACGGGACAGAAATTGTAGGTTCAATTACAAAAAGTGTCGCTTCGATTCTTGGTGGCACAAATGGGCAACCGAAGAGATGTGTTTACAGAGGAAGAGGGGCACCATGCCACGCGAATCTCTCGGCCTTAGGCACCACCTTTAATGGCTCTACTGTCGTTGGTAACCTCGCCTGTTCTGCGAATAGTCTTTGCCAGAGTTTTGCCCCCTCAAATTATGCAAGATTTAATGATCGCATTAGTCGTTTTGCCAATAGTCCAGTGGCACAAAATATCGCCTCCGCCTCACCAACCTCTTCCGATACTGTTGGCCTAGGCGCCAGAATCCTTGGACGTCCGTTTGATTTTTACGGCAGTCAAATGGCACCAAGTTCCGCCCTCTCCTCTCTTGTGGCCAATAATATGACTGCCCTCTGTATACCGGGTAAATCGGTGGGAGGATCAACCACAACATTTGACCTAAATACCTCCTTTCCACTTTCAAGAACTGATAGTTCAGACAAGATTTTTGGAGTTGGTTCAACGATGTCCACTTCCTTTAATGCAAAATATCTTAATTCTTGCCCAGCGACTGATGCCAGTGGTGCGATAGTTCAACAGACTCTCGCACCACTGGGATCAAGCACCGTTAATCTCTATACAACGGCACAAAACTTATCCACAAACTTGATTGATCTCCCCGCCATTAGTGCCCAAAATGTGTTTAGTTCGACCTCAGGTTCACAAATTACGACTATCGGATACCAACGAAATGCCTGTTTGAGGGCGCCAGGAGCTTCATGCTTCTCTGATATGGATTGCGCCCCCTCTGAGTTTATTGCAACAAAAGTGAAAGCTTTATCGCTTACAGGAATTCTTAATCCGGCAGAAGAAAAATACTGGAAAGAAGAACTCATTTGTGGAAATCCTGACTTTAAGTATCTCCAAGCAGGTGTCCTTAACACAGTCACTTTCGATATAAAAAAGAATGTTTGTTGTAGAGATTTTGGTAAGACCATCACAGTCGCGACTCAGGATAATACCAGTGACCATCATTGGTGTAACACAGCAAGCTCTACGATCCAAGTGGCGGGAGTGAACACTCCGATAACATCATACAACCGCTATTCAAGAGTTCATACAGCTTACGATAAAATCACTTGTGATATTAATGCTGTTGATTCGACAAAAAGTTATGCCCTATCCCTCGATGCCTCAACTCCCAATGCCCGATATAATTTACTTGCCTCACAATTTAAAACGCTTGATGAAGTGAATTCTCGAACTTGCTGTACCAAGAACTGGGTGAGGAATTTTTCCACCGAAAATGGTGGCGGACATGCATGGGCCCAAAATAAGGCCCAGACTATTGATAAAACGATTTTCAAATCACTTAACTGGTTGCCCACTTATTCAACGCCAACAGGTGAGAATGCAACTCCCTATCTTTGTGATCCATCATCTTCTGCCTATAATGCTCAATCTTGTGAGATGAGAGATTTTTCTCAAGCCGACGTCGACCTCTATTCGAAATTTTTTGGATCTCTTGAATTAATTGGTATCCCTCAAGCTGCTATCATCACTGAAGACCAGGTCTTCAAGCTGAATGAT
>CANFNX010000026.1 GCA_947448495.1 Bacteriovoracaceae bacterium
ACGTCCTTGTAGGAGAAAATTTTGGGCAAAAATTCTTTGTGATAGCTGCAACGGCCTTGTCTGAGAAAGAGATCATGAGTTATTTTGATCTCTTACTTCCTCAAATATCCGGAGAAAGTAATATCCTTTTTATCGATGAGACGAATCGATTTAGCATGATTCAAAAATTGGCTCCTGAAAAAATTCAAAGTCGTATCCAAGTTATCAAATAACCGGGGAAGGAGCTCCTCCCCCAGTGATCATTATAAAGAAATCACTTTCGCAGACTTTAAATCATATTCAAGCGTTCTTTCAAAAACATTTCCTGCTCTATCAACTGTAAAAAGCTTTCCATCTCCATCCATAAAGTAATTCGCTCCCAAGCGGGTGATGGCGGCGATACGTAATGAAAGCGGGATAGATGGCATCTTAAGTTCACCTGTTTCATTAATAGTATACAAAGCTCCAGTGGCATCAATAAAATAATTACCACCTTTTTTGGCAATGACACCAATTCGCTCACTTCTTTTTTGAATTTTCCCCTCACTTGAAATTGTGTAGAGGATCCCTCGGTTCGTCATAAAGAAATATCCTCCATAAAGAAAGATATCACTCCCTTTGAGTCCTTCCTCTGAGATCTCGGTTAATTCTCCTCGGTTGCTCAAAGTTAAGATTTGATCAGTGCTGGTAGTAAAATATCGACCTCCGCACTTGAGCATATTTTTCACTCTTTCGTCTTGCTCGATTAGATTCACTAGCCCTGTATTATCGACAACAAAGAGTGTCCCGTTATCACCAATAAAGTAATTCATGCCTTTACCTAGGATTTGCTTTGGAAGCATTTCATATTTTCGATACAGCAACCCCTTATCATCAAAAGTTATTAGAACATTTGTATCTTCAACTAAGTATTGTGCTCCTTTGATGGTAATACGATTGATCGGTGTATAGTTACCGAAGTCATAGACAAAACCATCCGCATCAACAGTAATGGTGATGCCATTTTCAAGAATAAAATAAGACTGAGAAAAGACATTGAGTGATGAAATTATTGAGAGAAGTAGAATAATTTTTTTCATATCAGAGCTCCTTGGGTGCTAGACGTGGGAGCGCACTATACTGAATCATGAGATTCTTTGCTACGTTGCGATCAGAAGATTATTAATGAAATGATAAGTAGATGAATGAACTTGCGCTTCCTTAAGTTGACTCAAGTAGCTGAACAAGTGCAAAAAAAGCCCTCCGGAGAGGGCTTTCGTAAATTAATACTGAAGAAGATCGCGTGCGGCGACAAGAATTCGGTTCATATCAGGTAATACCGCTCTCTCAAGAATTCGGTTAAAACCAACAGGTGTAAACGTTGAACCCACTCTTCTCACAGGGGCATCAAGGTATTCAAAGGCATTTTCATTGATAATTCCTACCAGCTCACCACCAAAACCACCAAAGACTTTATCCTCATGAACAACCAGGGCACGATGAGTTTTCTTAACTGTGGCCACAATAGAGTCGATATCAAGAGGGTTTAACGAGCGAAGATCTAGGACTTCGACATCAAATCCTTCTTTGGCCAATAAGTCAGCAGCTTCTAGTGAAAAATGAACTGTATTTCCGTAAGTAATAATTGAAAGATCTTTTCCTTCACGACGAAGTCTGGCTTTACCAAAAGGAACTTCAAAGTCCTCTGGCACTGGAGTCATCGCGAACTTAGCATTATAAAGTGTCTTTGGTTCTAAATAAACCGTTGTTCCACGAGAGCGCATAGCCGTTCTCAATAAACCTGCAGCATCATCCGCGAAGGCCGGAACAACAACTCTAATTCCTGGAAGGGTACAAAGAGTTCCCTCAATATTTTGTGAGTGGTAAAGACCACCACCAATATAACCACCCGAAGCCAGACGGACCACTAGATTAGGAGAGAATGCTCCATTACTTCTCCAGTAATCGTGAGATGTTTCTACCATTTGCTCCATCGCAGGCCAAAAGTAATCAGCAAACTCGGCACCTTCAACCACGATGCGAATTTTTTCTTGATCAAAACGTGACATTCCATTGGCCGTACCAAGAATATAATCCTCAGCAATTGGACCGTTAAAGACTCGGTGTTTGCCAAATTCCTGTTGCATTCCTTTTGTCACATTAAAGATCCCGCCCTTCTCTTTGTTGGCGACATCTTGCCCCCAAATATAAGTATCAGGGTTATGACGAAACTCAGCTTTGAGAGTTCCATTGAGGGCATCGATGAACTTCATTGGCTCGCCCTGAAAGTCATGAGTTCCATCCGTATATTTTTGAGGAACATGCGGCTCTGGAACCACGAAATCAAAAATTGATTCAGGTGTAGGATTTGGTGCCTTCACGGCTTTTGAGTGGGCGTCTAAAAGGATCGCTTTTGCTTCTGCTTCAATTTTTTCAATGTCTTTTTCTGTCAGAATTTTATTTTTAATCAACTCTGCTTTAAAGTGAGGTAGTGGATCTTGAGCTTTGGCATCTGCTCTCTCTTTTTCATCCCGATACCATTCGTGGTTATCTGAGTTTGAGTGATTTCCAATTCGCACACACATGGCGTGAACAATGACAGGAACGGAATTTTTAAGTGCATAATCACGGGCCGTGATCATCGCATTCATGGAATCAAATATATCTTTTCCGTCACATTTAATAATTTTTAAATTTGGAAAACCAATAAAGTTATCGCAAACCATCTCATTCGACGTTTGGTCAGCCTTTGGTACCGAAATTCCGTAACCATTATCTTGAAAAACAAAAATAACTGGAAGCTTTTCTCTGTCAGCTCCATTAATAGCTTCATAACAGTAACCTTCCGAAACAGAGGATTCTCCCTGAGAGGAAATCGACACACCTTTATGATTATAAGTCTTCATACCTCGAGCTACCCCAACTGCATGAAGAGTATGGTTTCCAGTACAAGAAGACACGTTGTGGATATTCCAAGCGGGCTTTGCAAAGTGATTCGACATATGTCGTCCGCCAGAAGCAAGATCCGTTGCCTTAGAAATACCATTTAAAATAAGTTCTTCAGCAGTAAGACCGGCAGAAAGAGCCGTTAACATATCTCTATAATAGGGAAAAAGATGATCCGTTTTACGATCAAAGACTTGCCCAATTGCTAATTGAATTCCATCGTGTCCAGCGTAAGGAGCATGGTAAGACCAACCAAGGGCCTGCTTCAAATAATTGGGAGCGCGCTCATCTACCATTCGACCTAGGATGAGAAGGTGCAACCACTTCTCGAGAGTTTTCTTGTCTGTTTTTTTCACATCATGATGTTTAACAACTTTTAAAGTCATAATTACTCCAGCTAAAGACGCGAATAGCTCTTTAAAGTATTAAAAAGTTTGGAAGGTATTGTTATCACAAAGGCCTGAGCAGAGCAAACAAATGAAGCGAATTTAACACGAGGCAAATCGTTGTAAGTCTTTAAAATAAGCCATTTTTCCGACTACTCTCGTCATCTTTTTATCATGACTTTTCCTTGATAAACTTCAAGTCTCTGCCTTAAACTGCCGAAAACTCTAATATCACAAAATTACGGAGCTTATATGGCCAAGACAATTGGGGAAGCCTTTTTTGCAGACCCTCGACTTTCAGAAGCGAAAAAACTTATTCAAGAGGCCCTCAAAGAACATCAATCTCAAATCTCTGGTGTGAAGCCTGCAAATCCTGAACTCAAAGAAAGCTATGATCAACTTCTTAAAAAGATGGCCGATTATCGCGGAGGCGCACTTTTTTATAATTATCTTGGAACTGGAATTGGCAATGGCCCCTTTGTAGAACTTGCAGACGGTTCTGTAAAATATGATTTTATCACTGGTATCGGCGTTCATTATATGGGCCACTCTCACCCTGGTGTTATCAACGCTCAAATTAATGGAGCCGTTTCCAACACTGTGATGAATGGTCATCTTCAACAAAACACGGATTCGGCGAAACTTCTAGAGTTGATCTCAACTCAAGCCTGTAAAAATGGTGCTGAAGTTAAAAACGTTTTTCTAACCACTTCAGGGGCTATGGCCAACGAAAACGGTTTTAAAATTATCTTTCAAAAACGCTACCCTGCCGCTCGCTTCTTCTCATTTGAGAAATGTTTTTCCGGAAGAACTTTAGGAATGGCCTGGGTCACTGACAAAGCAGCTTATCGCCAAGGTTTACCGAAAACAATTGATGTCGATTACATTCCTTTTTACTGTGAAAGTGATCATGAAGGATCAATCAAGTTGGCGGTAAATGCTATGAAAAAAGCCATTCATCGCTTCCCTGGTCAGCATGCTGGCTTCGTGATGGAACTCATCCAAGGTGAAAATGGTTCCTGGGTTGGGAATACAGAATATTTTGAGGCCCTGATCAAAGTGTGCCATGAGAACAATATTTCTGTTTTTATTGATGAGGTTCAAACCTTTGGCCGAACACACGAACTGTTTGCCTTTCAACATTTCAAATTAGATAAGCATGCTGACGTTGTTGCAATTGGAAAGAACTCTCAAGTTTGCGCGACTCTTTTTAAAGATGATCACAAACCAAAACCGGGATTGATGTCGCAGACATTTACGGGATCTTCATCTCAAATTGCAGCGTCTTATTTTGTCATTAATGAGATTGTCTCAGGTCATTATCTAGGGAAAGAAGGTAAGATTGAAAAACTTCACCAGCACTTCAAAGGACATTTAGAAAAAATGGCCAAGAAATATCCTGAAAAAGTATCTGGTCCATTTGGTATCGGTGCGATGGTTGCTTTTACAGTTTTTGGTGGTGATGAAACAAAAACAAAAAACTTCACTATCAAATTATTTGAGAATGGCGTTTTATCATTCATGGCAGGCTCTGCACCAACGAGAGTTCGTTTCTTAATGCCTATCATGGCCGTGGAGCCTAAACATATTGATGAGGTCTGCGCGATTATTGAAAAGACTCTGATTGAGATGAACTAACATGTTTATTATCCGACCGATCGCGAGTAAAGATCTAGATGGACTGATGGAACTGCTTGAGAAGTCGGGCCATGGTTTAACATCTTTACCTAGAGATCCAGAGGTTTTAAAAAAGCGAATTCGCAATTCTGAAAGAAGTTTTGAGCATCGGGAAGAAGTTCCTCAAGGCGAAGACTATCTATTTGTGATGGAGGAGCTCTTTACCGGAAAACTCGTAGGGGTTTGTGCCATTATTTCAAAGATTGGTGGCTTTCAACCCTACTATTTCTACCGGTTGGAAAAGGCTCACCATGAATCAAAACTGGTGCATGTAAAAAATGACATTACGTCCCTCCATTTCCATTTTATTCATAATGGACCGGCAGAAATATGCTCACTTTTTCTTCACCCTGATTTTAGAAACTCTCAAAATGGTCGCTTCCTCTCCCTGTCACGATTTCTTTTCATCGCTGAGAATAGAAAGTTTTTCGAGGATCAAGTGATTGCGGAGATGAGAGGAATGGTAAATGATTCTGGACACTCCCCTTTTTGGGACGCTGTAGGTAAACATTTTTTTAAAATGGATTTTCCAACTGCGGATTATTTATATGTAAAGAATAAGAGGTTCATAGAAGAACTGATGCCGAAATATCCAATTATAGCGAATCTTCTTCCAGAAGAAGCTCACTATGTCATTGGTAAGGTTCATCCCAATACTGAGCCGGCCAAGAGGATATTGGAGCAAGAGGGATTTCATTTCTCAGGTCTCGTGGGAATTTTTGAGCCAGGTCCAGTACTCATTGCTGATCTTGATAACATTCGCTCAATTAAGGAAAGTATTGTCGGAGAAATAACTGAAATATCTGACAAGTCTTTCAAATCGGAACTGTTTATTATCTCCAAGATGGGTGCTCAATTTAGGGCGGCCCTTGGGGGCGTTGTGAAACTCAAAGATGGAGGTTATCGAATTTCAGGCGTAACTGCCGCAGCTTTGAAATTGCGCCTAGGAGATAAAATACGTTTTGTTTCTTTTAGGCCTAAAGAAAATAAGAAGAAAAAACCCACATCCAAGAAAAAATCTTAGATTTTTAAGGACTTATCATTCATGAGCAATTCTGTTGAAAATCCTCGAAAAATCAAAAATATTTTTATCAATCCAAAGTTTCAATTTAAATTACTCACTTATTTTATAGGTCTTTTTATCATCAGCACGGCTTCGCTCTACTCAACCAGTTTTTTATTCTTTTGGAAAATGAAAGAAAAAGCACTAAGTGTCGGTATCCCTGATGGGCATGTCTTTTATCGCTTTCTTGCCAATCAAAAATCAGAATTTGATGGCCTTTTTTTGGGACTTGCTGTTTTTAATTTTTTACTACTTATCGGCACCGGCATCCTCATTTCTCATCGAATTGCCGGCCCTATTCACAAACTCAAAGAATATCTATCCAACAAAGATGCAAAGAATAGCGATTTTAAATTGAGAGATTCAGACTTTTTTCAAGAAATTGAACCCATTCTGAAGGCCCATGAGGATCAAAAAAAATCATGAAACGGCTGATTTTTTTGATGACCATTCTTCTTAGCTCCTGCTCGAAACAAGCTTCTCATCCTGATCACTTACCAGATGATTATGTTTTAATCGAGTTTGCTGCGAGTCTAGAGGACGAGTATGATAAACTCTATCCTCGGCCTGCGAAAGTTGTTCCTTCGTCTCCTTCTTCGAAGACGAAATGACCTATTAACCCTCTGTGTTAGTGAATGCTTAATTAAAAAAAGCAAGGTATGATGGCAATTCAAAAAATGGCCAAAGGACTTATATGCAAATGTTACTCAAAGGTGACTATTTTAACTCACACTTCACTCATCCTAATGGACTGAGCTCTTTGGACAGTGCCCAGGAACGAATTATAAAAACCTGCCCAGGAGAATTGAATCTGACTCTATGGGAGGCAGGTGTTTTTTATGATCATATAGAAAAAGTTATTGAATCGGCCCAAAAAGGTTTTGATGTGTGGAAAAAACTTTCATTTGAAGAAAGAATCTCATACCTCAAAAAGTACCAAGAGATAGTGAGGGCCCGTAAGGATGAAATCGCAATGGCCCTAGCCCTAGAAGTTGGCAAACCACTTTGGGAAGCGAAGACCGAGGCAGCTGCGCTAGATAGCAAAGTGACGGTAACGATAACAGACTCGTTGGAAAGAATCAGACAAGAAACAATTAAAGAAGTGATGCCAAAGATTGATGGACACGTGGTTTATAAACCACTAGGTCCATGTTTTGTGATTGGGCCATTCAACTTTCCATGTCACCTTGCCAATGGTCAAATTCTATCGGCGCTCCTCGCCGGAAACTCCATCATTTTCAAACCTTCTGAAAAAACCATTTATTCCGCACAACTCATGATTGAATGTTTGCATCAGGCGGGTTTTCCTGAGGGTGTCATCAACTTTATCAATGGAACTGGGCATACGGCCGGCAAACTCACTGCCGATCAGCGGATTCGCGGAGTTTTCTTTACCGGTTCAAAAGGTGTGGGTCTAAAAATTCTTCAAAATACCTACAGTGATTTAGGGAAACTCGTCGCCCTTGAATTAGGTGGAAAAAACTCAACGATCATTCATCACGATACTAATATGTCCCATGCTCTTCCAGAACTATTGAGAGCATGTTTTCTAACGACTGGTCAAAGATGTACCTCAACTTCGATGATTCTCGTTCATAAAAAAATCGAACAAGAATTCATTAACCAATTCAAGTCTCTCACGGAGAGAATTAAAGTTGGACACCCAACTAAATCAAATGATCCTTTTATGGGTCCTTTGATTGATGAACAAGCTGAGAGTCTCTATTTTAAATTTTGCCAATATGGTAAAGATGAAGGAGCCGAAGAGTTGATTGCTCCTAGAAAGCTCGATGTCGGTTTCCAAGGGCATTATGTTTCGCCATCTATTCATTATGCTAAAAAGCCCAATCTGAAGGGAAAATTCATTCAAGAAGAAATTTTTGGACCAAACTGTTTTTTTGTTCCTTATGAAGATATTGAAGAAGCCATACAAATCGCCAACTCCACAGAGTATGGACTGGCAGCCTCTGTATTTACCCGTGATCAAGAGATTTATAAATTGTGCCTAAGAGATATTGACTCAGGACTTCTTAACCTGAATCGCTCAACAGTTGGTGCCACGGCAAGACTCCCCTTCGGAGGCGTAAAAAGTTCAGGCAATCATCACCCTGCAGCTGTCTCCATGATTGACCATTGTGTAAGCACCGTAGCGTCGCTTGAAACGATTGATGATAATAGCTCAAAGATTTCCGACATTGTCGGATTAAAAGATTAAACATGCCTCATACCTTGGATGAAAAAGCGACATTAAAAAAAGAGCGACTCTACGTTATTATTTTGGCGGCAATTCAAATTGCTCACATTCTGGATTTTGTCATGATCATGCCTCTAGGCCCAAGATTCATGAGAGAATTTCACATCACACCTGCACAATTTTCAACACTCGTGTCGGCCTATACCTTTAGTGCTGGAATCATCGGCTTTTTTGGAGCTCTCTATGCTGATCATTTTGATCGAAAAAAATTCCTGCTCTTTAATTTTGTAGGATTCATAGTGGGGACTTTCATGTGTGGAATGTCTAACAACTTCTCCACTCTTCTGACGGCAAGAATTGTCGCAGGTGCTTTTGGTGGAGTTTTGAATGCGTGCGTCCTGGCGATGGTTGCTGACCTTATTCCTTTTCAAAGGCGTGGAGCTGCTATGGGTGTAGTGATGTCGGCATTCTCCATTTCTAGTGTTCTAGGAGTTCCGACCGGTCTTTATATTGCCCAAATTTTTGATTGGCACGCTTCTTTTTATTTCATCTGCCTAGTTGGAATCATCTTTTGGTTAATGTCGGTGTTTATCCTTCCCTCTGTCAAAGTCAGAGAGAGCAACATGAGTATCAGAGATAATCTCAATAACTTTAAAGCTATCTTAATTCAAAAAGATTATCTTCAAAGTTTTACACTCACGAGTGTGCTTGGCTTTGGTGTTTTCATGATTGTCCCATTCATCTCACCCTACATGGTAGGTAATGTTGGGCTAACTGAGTCTCAATTACCTTTGATTTACCTCTGTGGCGGAACATGCACGATTATCACAGCACGTATTATCGGTAGGGCCTGCGATAAAGTTGGAAATTTTAAGGTCTTCAGAACTGTCGCCATTATTTCGATTCTCCCTGTATTACTTTTAACCCACCTACCTGCGGTTCCGGTCGCAGTTGCTCTCTGCTGTACATCCTTTTTCATGATGACAGGATCAGGAAGATTTATTCCAGCTATGACAATCGTCAGTGCTGTGGTTAAACCTAAAGAGCGTGGGACATTCATGAGCCTTGAAAATGCAGCCCGCCAGCTTTCATCCGGAGTAGCTTCCCAAATGGCCGGTCTCATCATTGGAGCAGGTACTGCAGGAGCACTCACAAATTATAATATCGTTGGGTATATTGGAGTCGCTACTTCGCTCATTGCGATTGTCATTGCTTATCAAATTAAGAATAAATTCAATTTAAAATAAATATGGGAATTACTTCTGCTCACATTGCTGCAATCACGGCTTTTACCATGTGGGGATTGTTTCCTATTTATTGGAAATTTTTTGGAGAGCTAGGGGCTTGGGAGCTTTTTTCTCACCGACTTGTGTGGTCTTTTCTTTCTTTGATGGCCTGGCTTGTCTATAAAAAAAGACTGATTTCATTGAAAGAGATCTGGAGTGTGCCAAAGACGAGATTCCTTCTTATGGCATCGGCGCTGTTGATTTCTACCAATTGGCTTCTCTACATATATGCTGTCTCGGTGGGGCGCATTTTAGAGGCGAGTCTTGGATATTTTTTAAATCCTCTGCTTAATGTTTTTCTTGGTTGGCTTATCCTTAGAGAAAAAATACGTTGGACTCAATGGCCGGCCATAACCTTGGGGATGTTGGCCATGATCATTCTTGTGCTACAGAGTGGGTTGACTCATTTTCCTTGGCTCGCCCTCGCCCTCTCTGTGAGTTTTGCGACTTATGGACTGATAAGGAAGATGGCACATGTTGGCCCGCTGGAGGGTCTTGCCTTTGAAACTTGTATCGTTATTCTTCCCACTATCATCATTTGGCAATTTTATCCTACTCATCCCTTAGAGGCCTTTTCTGTATTATCTGCAGTAAAAATATTTCTGCTCAGTTTATCTGGCATCGTGACTTGTGCCCCTCTCATTCTGTTTGCCTACGCCGCAAAAAGACTTCCCTTTAGCACTCTAGGGTTTATCAATTACCTCTCACCCATTTTTAAATTTATGTGTGGTTGGCTTATTTACCATGAGGTGCTTTCATCTGAACGTCTTCAGGCTTTTACACTCATATGGATCGCTCTTGCTTGGTACACCATTGAATCCTTTGCTTTTCATAGAAAAAAGACAGGTCAACGATGATCAAAATATCTAAGCTTAATAAGAGTTATGATCATCGTGGAATTGCAGGAATTCATGACTTTAATCTTGAAATTAAAAAAGGGACCATCTTTTCAATGCTAGGACCCAATGGAAGTGGAAAAACAACTCTTCTGAATCTTATCTCTGGTCAAATCAGGCCAGACTCAGGCGAAGTTAAAGTCAGTGGACAAATTCAATTCTTTGAAACGAAATCCCCAACTCAAGAAATGAATGTTCAAAAATTTCTTATGGAATCGGTTAAAGATTCGTCAATTCCACAAGAAAAACGACTCCAACTGGCTCGAGATTTTGCCGACATTTTTGAATTTACCTACCAGCTCAGACAAACCATAGGGCAACTCTCTCAGGGACAATTGCAAAAAGTTCTTATGTCTGCAGAGCTGATCAATTCATCAGAGATTTTATTTCTTGATGAGCCTTTTGTTCATCTAGACCCAATGACAAGGAAAACGATCCTTGAGGATTTATTCCAATACCTGCGCCAAAAAGAAATGACTGTCATCTGGATCACTCATGATATTCATGAAGCCCTCAAATATTCTGATCAAATAGGAGTTATTCAGCACGGAAAACTGGAGCAAACAGGAACTCCGCTGAGTCTTCTTGAACGTCCTAAAAATCTTTATGTGGCGCAATTTTTTGGGCAACAAAATTTTATTAAAGTCTCACGTGACGTGGATACATGGGCGACTCCATGGGGGCCATGGAATTTTTTACTCAGTGATCAAGAAGGCTATCTCGTAGTGCCACAAGATGCCTGGACTTTAGCAACGGATTCGACATTTCAAGGAACGTTAATCCAGCTAAGCCCCCGACTGTTTGGTGTAGAATTATTGATAGACGTAGAAAATAAACAATTTACCCTATGGCTTCCTCTCCATTTTCATAACCAGCTCAAAGTTGGGCAAAAGCTAGGCATTAAAGCTGATCTTTCCCGATGTCTTCTTATACCGCTCTAATTAAATGATATTTCAACTAGTTAAAGAGAGCTTTCTCTGAGAGTCTTTCTAGTCTAAAACACCGCATTTGTGGTATACTCCCTGCCCATGGCCGTAACCTACTTTGATAAAGATAAATACCAGCGCAAGCCGGAATGGCTTAAAGTAAAACTTCCTCAAGGGGAAGACTTTAAAGACATCCGCAATAACCTTCACTCAAAAGGTCTGGCGACTGTTTGCGAAGAGGCCAAATGCCCAAATATTTCTGAATGCTGGAGTGCTCGAACGGCAACTGTCATGATTTTGGGTGATACGTGCACACGCGCTTGCAAGTTTTGTCACGTTAAAACTGGAAACCCCAAAGGTTTCATCAATCCAGAAGAAATTCAAAATACTTCAAATATGGTTAAGATCATGAGTCTTCGCTATGTGGTCATTACGAGCGTTGACCGAGATGATTTAGAAGATCACGGAGCTGGTCACTTTGCAGCCGTTATTAAAAAAGTCCATGAAGATCACCCTGACACAAAAGTTGAAGTGCTCATTCCAGATTTCGCTGGAAATGAATCAAGAATGCACACATTGGCACAGGCCAATCCTTACGTGATTGCGCAAAATATTGAAACTGTTCGCCGCCTCACCCATCCAGTGCGAGATCCACGGGCGAGCTATGATACGACATTGTCTTGTTTGAAATTTTATAAAGAACATTACCCTCACATACAAACAAAAACTTCTCTTATGGTTGGTCTGGGTGAGAACTGGAATGAAATCCAGGAGACACTTGAGGATTTGAGAAAAGTGGGTGTGGATATTGTCACTTTTGGACAGTACCTTCAACCTAGTAAGCGTCACCTCAATGTTGAAAAGTTTTATACACCTGAAGAATTTGAAGAATTAAAACGAATGTCCCTAAAACTTGGGTTTAAGTTTGTCGCCTCTGGGCCACTTGTTCGTAGCTCTTATAAAGCGGCAGACTTCCTAGATTACGTTGAGGCAAAAGTTTAATTATGATGTCGTATTTTTTCTCTCAAACAACATTAAATTTTTTTGGTCTTAACCAGACCCATATTTTTGAGTTAAACGAGAGAACGATTCTTATTAAAAAATGGAACTGGGATTACGATCTCTGTCACCTTTTCCAGCATCATTGTTTGAAACTTCTTGAGCAAATGCCAAGCGCGCGCATCATTATATGCTGTAGCCATCCTAGAGTATTTACCAATGGGCGTGGATTGCAAAAACCACGCAAAGGTGAAGTGCTTAATCTAGTAGAGTTCGATCCGACGCTTGCTACAGAACTTCCTTACCCTATTCATCAGATCGAGCGTGGAGGTGGACTCACCTTTCACCACCCTGGCCAGATGATTATCTATCCAATTCTGAAACTTAATCCTAAGACTTTATCTTTATCGGCAATGATCAATACACTCTTTGATGTGTCGATCGATGTTCTTAATGATTGGGGTATTCAGGATCTTTCTCATTCTCATAAGCTCCTTGGGCTTTGGTCGGGTGATCGCAAACTTGCCTCAATGGGGATTGCGATTGAAAAGCTAACAACTTTTCATGGTATGGCCCTCAATTTTCATAATGATCTAGAAATGAAAAATGCAATCCAGAAAGTGAATCCTTGTGGTCTCAATGCCAATACTTATATCTCGGTTGAAGAGCTGATGGATCTCGGCGGAAAAACTCTGGAAGATTTCTCAAGCGAATACATCAAGCGACTTTCCCATGTCTGGCAATAGCTTTGGCCAATTGTTTAAAATAACCACATTTGGGGAATCCCATGGTAACTCCCTTGGAGTTGTTATTGATGGTCTACCTGCGAACCTCACTTTTAACCTAGATGATCTGAAAAAAGAGCTTAAGAGAAGAGCTCCCGGTCAACATAAGGTCCACACCTCAAGAGCAGAGGATGACCATCCAGAGGTTCTATCAGGGATTTTTGAAAATAAA
Source organism: Bacteriovoracaceae bacterium (assembly GCA_947448495.1). Taxonomy (GTDB): domain Bacteria; phylum Bdellovibrionota; class Bacteriovoracia; order Bacteriovoracales; family Bacteriovoracaceae; genus Peredibacter. The sequence continues at coordinate 13,289 of CANFNX010000026.1, forward strand.
ACATTAGGAACACCTGTTACCATAATCGTTAGAAATACCAATCAAAAAAGCCAAGACTACGAACCTTTAAAAAGTCAGTATCGTCCCGGTCATGCTGATCAGACAACATTAATGAAGTATGGCATTCGAGATTATCGCGGGGGTGGACGAGCTTCAGGACGTGAAACCGTCGCTCGTGTTATCGCTGGGTATTTTGCAGGTCTTGTATTGCCGCAATTAAGTGCCTACGCTTACATCTCTCAGGTTGGCCCATTTAAACTTGCAAATCTACCAAAAGATCACAAAGTTGATCGTGGTGAAATTAATATTCCTGATGCTTCTCTTACTCAACAAGTGATTAGCTTTTTAGAATCCTGCAAAGAAAAAGGTGAATCAGCTGGTGGTATTGTTTGCTTATCAATTGTGGGCTGCCCGATCGGTCTTGGTGAGCCAGTTTTCGATAAATTGAAGGCAGATCTTGGGAAGGCCATGCTTTCTATTCCGGCCTGTGCAGGCTTCTCAGTTGGAAAAGGATTTGATTTTGGTCATTTGCTTGGATCTCAGGTTTCTGGAGATCCTTCTGCATTTGGCGGGATCGAAGGGGGAATCTCGAATGGAAGTGAGATCTTTTTACAACTCGCCTTCAAAGCTACATCCACAATTGGAGAAAAAGCTTTAAATGGAAGACATGATCCCTGTGTACTCCCTAGAGTAGTAGCTGTTGTGGAGGCAATGGCAAAAATTGTTATTGTTGATCATTTTTTGCGTCAGGCCGCTTACGCTTCTTTTCTTCCTTCAAATACAAGTCAGTAAGACCAATCAAACTTTCTGCTTTTAATTTAAGTTCTTTAAGTTTTGGATTCTCCGTCTTTTCTTCTCTCAAAGCGAGAGTTTTATCAACTTCCCATCTCCAAAATGAATTGTGATGGTAGGCACCGTCCTTATTTGCAAAAAGCCCTGAACTATTCATCGCCATCCCCTCTTCATTGATCAAGTCATCACCCAGCTTAACGTACTCTGCCTCAGACAGTGTTAAATGATAAAGAGTTGGAAAAATATCTTCATGAGAGCCAAAATTATGAGGATTAAAATTTTTAGGAATCAATCTTGTAGGAGGTGAAATATAGAAAGGAACTGCATATCTCTTGAACTCTTCATCAAGTCCAACCCCCTTTGCAATCCAATAGCTATGGTCACCGGTGAGCGCCAGAACCACTTTATCAGTCAAGGCAGTACTTTTGATTCTTGTCAAAAATTCTCCCATCTTTTGATTAGCATACTGAAGGCCCATAAATCTTTTATGTGCAATTTCATTATCTACCGTTAAATTCTCCTGTATCTCTGAGGATATTTCTAAGGGGAGTGAATTATAGGAGGAAGGATGATCAAAAGGTGGATGATTTGATGTTGTTAAGACGAGAAAGAATTGAGGTTTTGTAGCCGTTCTTAATTGCTCCTCAATAAATGTATAAAGATATTCATCAAAAACTCCCCATTCGTTACCTAAGTCTTTTGAGTCAATATGGTTGAGTTCTGGCATGTTTTCTTTTATTTCATCAGCTCCCCAAAGGTAATCATACTTCTGAGTCGTTAAATACTTCCCTAGATCTCGCCAACCGAGTTTACCTCCATAGACGAAATGGGTTTCATAACCAGCATTTTTATAAGGCAGATGACCGCTGATATCAAGGGGCGTCTTCATAAAATCTGACTCTGAAAGGAAACGCGAACCAGGACGAATCACTTGCGAAGTTGCGACAGAAACAATGCTTCCAATCGTACCATTTTCGGCAGAAAGAAAATTATTGAATAAAATTCCTGTATTAAAATGATCTTTCAGTGAACCAAGAATATTAAACTTACTGGAATGTTTCGAATTCCAGTATGTCCCAAAACTCTCCATTACAACCAGTACGACATGAGGTGGATCTTGCTTAAGTTCTTCGTTCTTCGCTGTTTTAGCTCTTATGCTTCTGAGGAAATCATCGCTGCCGGGCGGTTTTCCAAAGACGTGATGAAAGGCAGACTTCCAACAGTCATACCCAAACTTTCTTAGATAACTGACATCCTTAAGTCCATAGGCCATTCGAATCTTAATCGCTCGATTTAAAGAGAGGACGCCATTAAGAGATAACTTATTGAGAAAATCTTGAGAGCTTAAATGGGCGTCTTCAAGTGACAAAGGTAGCCTAGTAAAATTTCCTCTTCCAAAAAAAGGTAAACATACTAGTCCAACAATGAATATTATGGGCATTTTCCAGCTAAAAGTCTTTGCCTTTAGATCAAATTCAAATGGCGAAAAGAGCAATTTGATAAATCGGTAAAGGCCATACTGGCCAGCTAATAGAGCAGATAACCATAAGGGTAAGTTGTAATTTTTCCAGACAGATGTGAGCAATGCCAGGGTGTCATCTTCAAAGAAACCAAAGAACAGAATGTTTAAGTGTTCTTGAAAATAGGAATAGAAAGCATAGTCAAAGATATAAATCCAGACGATTGCCAGGTACCCGAAAAAGAGAAGTGAAATAACACTTACTCTCACCACTTTGATGATCGTTTTCCCGGGAATGAAATAGGCCAAGTTAAGAATGATAAAGGGAAGAAAATTCACATACGCCAGTGGCATGAGATCGAAACGCATCCCTAAAAAAAGCGCTGATCGAAATAGAGAAAAATAGGTTTTCAGCTCGACCCATTCACCGAAGTAAAAACTGAATGCCAATCGAGCGATTGTCATGAGAGCAAGCATGGCGCAGAAGAGGAAAAATTGATTTTTTATCCAGCGCCAATAATACTGTTTATAAGAAATATTCATAGCAGAGACCTAGAGATGAGCAATCATACCAATTAATCGGCCTGATCTCCAAACATTAAATTTCTCTCAAAGTCTTCTGGCCGTGTGGCATTACTTTTAGCTTCTTCCATTGTGATCAACCCTTTTTTATAAAGGCTAGTAATATGTTGATCGAAACTCTGCGCCCCAGATGTATTTTTACCTTTTTCAATGTAGGTATAGATCTCTTTCGTCTTACTTGGATCAAGTATAGACTCTTTAATCCCCGGATTGTTAATCATAATTTCTTGGGCTGCGACTCTCCCCTTACCATCACTTGATTTTAATAACCGCTGAGAAATGGTGGCGTGGAGGTTGTCCGCGATTCTAACTCTCACGACATTTTGCTCTTCAGGTGGAAACATCGAAATAAGTCTCCCGATTGTGCTGAGAGCATCGGTTGTATGAACAGTTCCAAAAACCAAGTGACCTGTTTCAGCAGCTTTTAAGGCAATGGAAATGGTCTCTGCATCTCGCATCTCACCAATAAGTATAATATCTGGGTCTTGCCTAAGGGCGGAACGTAAGGCTGCTCCAAAATCATCTGTATCCTGACCAATTTCTCGCTGAGTGATTCTCGCCTTAATCGGAGTATGCACGTACTCAACAGGATCTTCCAACGTCAACACATGAACTGCAGAATTTCTATTTATGTAATTTATCATCGCTGCCAGAGTCGAGCTTTTACCCGATCCTGTGGCACCTGTCACTAAAACCAATCCGGCATTGGCCTCTGCAATTTTATTGATAACATTGGGTAGTTTTAAATCTTCAGTTGTTGGAATTTTATCACTGATCAAACGTAAAATGAGCCCAAGTTTGCCCTGATATCTCATCAAGTTATAGCGAACACGACAAATTTTAGGGACAGAAAATGATCCGTCGTGCTCTTTAATAGTATCAAGTTTTTTTAAGACTTCTCCATCTTTAATCATGAGTGAACACGCGAGTTTTAAATCATCATTGGTCAGAGGATCCATTTTAACCGGCACAAGATCCCCTCGGACTCGAAAACAAGGTTTCTCATCAGTCCTAAGATGAATATCACTGACTCCAGCAACGGAAGCCGATTTGATTAAATTAATGAAAGCTTCTTTGGTGAGTGCCATAATTGTCTTTGGTTAGTCTTTAGAATCTTTATCGAACATTTCAGTCTTCAAGTTAAATAAATCTTAAATACCAGACCCCACCAGTCTGATTAAGTAAGTGATCAAAATTCCGATGAGACCTTTATGCTTCATTACTGGGAATCAGAAGACATTTATTTTGATGGTGATCAATACTTTAGACGTATGCTATCAGACATTGCTGAGGCAAAAGAGCTCATTACGCTTGAAGTGTATATTTTTAACTATGATCAATTAGGCAAAGAGATAGCCCAGGCCTTGGTGGATGCTCATCAACGTGGTGTCAAAGTTCAAATTATTGTCGATGGAGTTGGGAGCTATAACTTTTTTGATCATCTTAACGGCCTATTCAGGTCAGCTGGAATCATGACCAAAATTTTTCATCCTTTGCCCTTTTATCACCCTTTTTATGGCAAACTTCTGTTTAAAAAAAAGATCCACGCCTTCTTTGCACGGATATGGAGGCTCAACCAGAGGAACCATCGAAAGATTATCACGATTGATCATAAAATTATGTTTTTAGGGAGTTTCAACATAACGAGCGAACATACCAGTTATCATCAGCATAAATGGAAAGATGTTGGAGTGAGAGTCACTGGATCAAATGTCAAACTGGGTATTCTCTACTTTAAAAAAATATGGCAATTAAGAGATTTTTTCCGCTATCGGAAACTGGTCAAACCTCCACGGCTAAAAGAATCTAAAAAAGCTCCTTTAAGATTGAATCATTCACTTCTCATGAGAAGATTCTATTATAAGGATCTGCAACAAAGACTTAAATTGGCCAAGGATAAAGTTTGGTTGGTGACACCGTATTTTATTCCAACACGAAGTCTCATACTGGCGTTAGGCCGTGCCGCCAGCCGTGGTGTCGATGTACGCATTTTAATTTCTTCTAAAACCGATGTCAGGGCCTTTCAATCGCTTCAATATTTTTATTACCCTTACCTGATCAGTCATGGGGTAAAAATATTTCAGTATAAGGAGACAATCCTACATGCAAAGATTTTCATTATTGATGAATGGGTAACAGTGGGATCAAGTAATTTAAACCACAGAAGTCTCCTTCATGATCTTGAAGTTGATCTTTCAATACAAGCCTCAGACAATAAACAATTAATTATTGAAGATTTTTTACGATCGACACCTCCAGAATATCAATTCACTCAAGAACATTTGAAACAGAGAAGCCTCTTTGATAAATTACTTTCTCGAGTTTACTTCATTTTTAAATATTGGTTTTAAATGAAAATTAAAATTTTATCTTACAATATTCACAAGGGCTTCACGATAGGAAACACGGATTTTATCTTGAACAAGATGAAGCAAGCAATCCGAGAAGTGGATGCGGATATACTCTTTCTTCAAGAAGTCCAAGGCCATCATAGTGATACCAGTTTTCAGATTCCTGACTGGAAAACAGCTGCTCAGTTTGAATATCTTGCGGACAGTCTGTGGCCTCATTTTGCCTATGGAAAGAATGCGATATACACCGAGGGACACCATGGAAATGCCATTTTGAGTAAATTCCCCATCATGGACTGGATGAATGTTGATATAAGCACTAATCGCTTTGAACAAAGAGGATTTCTCAAGGCCAAAATAGAGATTCCAGAGATTGAAAAAGAACTCATCTTAATGAATACTCATTTAAATCTCACTCAGGCGGGTAGAAACAAACAAATCAGGGTTATTATTGATGACTTAAAAAAGGAAGCAGATAACGCTTGGGTATTTCTCGGAGATTTTAATGACTGGAATAAAAAGATAGCCAAACAAGTCCAGGAGGAACTCAAAGTAAAAGAAGCCTTCGACTTTCTTCATGGCCATTATCCAGCAACTTTCCCAAGCTTTTTACCCGTACTTTCGTTAGATCGTATTTTCTTTAATGGGGTCAAGGCCATAAAAGCAGAGGTTCTTGATTTCGGGCATTGGCGATCATTATCAGATCATCTTCCCCTTTTCTTTGAAATAGACATTTAATTAATATTAAATTTGTGTCCTTTAGAAAAGGCATAGCATTTTCCAATGAAACGTATTTCGTCATTTCTAATGACGATTCCTGCACCATCCGGGCAAGCATAAAGAATTTTCTCACTTTCTTTGGTATATTTTTTAAAAACAGTGTCGTAGCGAGATGAATTTCTAAAATGCGGAAAAAATAAGAAATCAACTAAGTTCAAAGCCGAAAGATTCTTTATATTAACTGTATTTTCGTCACGATCAAATTCTGGATAAGCCGCCATCTCGATATCTTCGGTCATCATAATGGCACCAGCAGATAAACCTGTGAGTAGACCACCTTTTTGAGCGAAAGTTTTGAGCTGAGGTAAGAGCTTCGCTTTTCTTAAGCAGTGTAGAAAATAGAATGTATTTCCACCTGCCATATGAATGGCATCACTCCTCATCACTTCCTGAAAAAGGATATTATCAAAAGGAACATCCACAGGAAAATGAATGAAACGGTGAATTTTAAACTTCGAGTAATGTCGAACAAAAGACTTAAACTCCTGTTCTGAAAGATAAGAAGATGACGGAATAAATGTGACAACAGGATTCTTCTTACCTAATAACTCAACGAAGGAGCGATCCAGAGATTGGTTCTCTTTATCATTTCCACCACTGTAAAAAACAAGGTTCATATCCCCTCACGACATTCTCGAACAATCGAATAAAAATTCTGCATGATGTTCTTATGCCGTTCAGGTAATTTTGTCGATCCTGTTTTTTGATCTGGGTTTAAATTTTGATAATTTGCAAACTGGGTTGCTAAATCATAGAGCTCATCACTATTTAATTTAGGTCTGTGCTTCATGACTTTTTCAACGATGAATGTAATAGAATCTCCAGTGACGCGATCATATTTGTTGATGATCGAGGACCTCATCGTTAACTCTAACAGTTGTTGAGCCCGCGAGGAATGATGGTCCTTTTCAATCGCATTAAGAAAAGACATGTAGGTGGATTGAAATCGATGGATCTGCTTTTTACGAATTTCAGTTAATTTCAAATCAGATTTTTTTGCGTAAGAGGACTTAATGATTTCTATAAAATCTGAATGACTTAGGATTGTACCTTTCGCCAGATAAAGTTGAGGTAGTTCTCTCATAATATCCCGCATGCAAAAGATCGCGTCACGAGTGATACCATCTGGAACCTTATACATACCTCTTTTAGATTTTGATCTCTCAAAATAACTGAATACTCTTCTAAACTTCGTCACCTTCGGCAGATGATATTTCAGTAAATGGTCTACATGATTTTTCTTGAATCCGATTTTGTTTAAGAGATTTCTGTTTTTGGATTCAATGAAATGCTTATCGAAGGTCAACATAATCGGATGTTTCTTAAAGTGTGAGAGAGATTTTTTCTTCTTCGTCGTTAAGAAATCAGCAATTTGAATAAAGCATTGAACCATATATCTGGCTTTTTGCTTTTGTTCGAGAATGGTTGTTGAAAAACGCTGAACATCATCATAGCGATACTCTGCATGGAATAAACCAAACTGACGGATAGAACCATAATCAATGATCCCACCATCCATCAAAATGTTATCGCCATCCCAATCCAACCAACAAAAAATATACTCATCTTCAAATTTCGCTGACATTTCAGCAAAAGATTTTGCCGTTTGCTGGGCAAGATAAAAATATTTTTCCTTATCGCTTTTAAAGGTCAGTTGCTCCCATGATTTATTTTCAATTTGTCTTGATATGTAATAGTCAGTCACTTGCTTCAAAGTTTCAAAATTACCTTGTTTTAGATGACCAAAAAAATGACTCGGACGAATGAGATTAGGATTTGCCCTTACATTGATAGAAATCCCTTTTTCAAACTCGATAATGGCAAGAATTCTTTCCGTTTTAAAATTATTCTTACTGAGGACTTCTGAGAAAAAAAGTGTCTCTAACCCTTCCCCCATTTCTGACAATCCACAACCATAGGATATAGATGGATCACCCGTTTGATAAAACTTCTTATTAATATTACAGGCCGGAGATAACTTTGTTCCCCCTGTCCCGCAGCTTGAAACATCCCAAGTGGTGCCATTATGACGAACATAACCATTCCAAATTGTACGACCATCACCTGAAGTTCTTCCGGCCTTGTCAGGATGCTGAAGCTGAAGATACCTTGTGGCCATAAAAGTATTGGGGTAAATGTCTTCTTCGGGAAACTTGATATTATTGATAACATCGTATTCATTAATAATAGTCAGGCTGAATGTTTCTAAAATCTCTTTCTCAAGATCTGGATTTAATTGATGGGCATGAGTCTTAGCTATAAGACCCATGTCCTTGGCCAAGTCGAAATTAAAGTATGCGACTTTACCGCCTTTGCGATAACGGGCCTTATACTCAACTCTTCCACCAGGGACCTTTTCTTTAAAAGGATGCTCACCATTGAGGTGACCAAAATTGACGTAAGAACGTTTGCCGACTTCATCCGTATGGCTTTTTTTAACGTGGTTCATAACTTTTATCAATCCTTCGATAAAGTTCCTAAACAAAATCCTTACTACCAGTATAGGACCGATTTGAGAAAAGTTGACAAAAAAATGAGGCTGAGCAAAAAAAAGGTCGACTACCCGACTAGGGAGATCAGCTAACACAATCTTAACGATCTTAACTTAAGGCTTAAAAACAAAGGAATCCACATCTGAGATACTGGTATCAATGGAGGACAGAATGCAACAACTCTTAAGACTTCTCTACATCCTTTACACCCCGATTCTCGCCATCGTTTATTGGCGAAATAGTATGAGGATTCTAGAAACTGGCGATCATTTTGTGGATGGCCATCGTTTTGAATAATTACTCGACATCAAAGTCAAAGTACTGATTAGGGTATGGCTCAGGTTTAAATGAAAAGTGCCACCACTCTTGAGAAAAATTTTTAAAGCCCTTACTCTCCATTAATTCTTTTAAAAGCATGCGATTTTTTTTCTGCTCCTCAGTCACTTTAGGCGAATCAGTATGAGAAAGATCGTTAAAAAAATCGAAAGCTGTTCCCATATCAAGAGACTTACCTGAATCCATATCCGCCAAAGTTAAATCAACCGCACTTCCGCGAGAATGAGTTGACTGCTTGGCGATATAGCCCTGCTCAAATAATTCAAGACGGGTATAACCAGGGTAATAGAGTTTCTTTATTTCTGGATTTGTTTCCGGTAATTTGGCCCAAGCCTGAAAAAATGCGACCGCTTTCACCGGTCTGTAACTATCAAAAATTTTAAGGGTTAACCCTTTTTTCAAGGCCTCTTCTTGAACCAAACAAAGGGCCTTGGCCGGAGCTGAAGCCAGATAGGCTTTTTTCGCTCTGTAGCCGTCAACCACAGAGCCAGTAAAATTGTCTTCGGTGGCATAGTTCATTTGAAATTTCATACTTGGGCAAATGTCATTCAGAGATAAAAAGCCACTAGGAATTTCCGCCATAGATACACCCATAAAGAAAAAAAAATGACTAATGATAAAAATACAGACCCAATTGTGTCTCATGCTGACCTCCAAGGTCCTGATCCAAATGAGATAATTTCATAAAAAGACTCATCTGACGATGGATAAAGTACCGACCTTCGAGATTATACCAAACCAGATGATCTTGCCACTGCTGTAAATTTTGTGTCGGAAGAACATAGGCCATGTCAAAACCGATAGAAAAATCATCTTGTAGGACTAAGAGGTTAAATTTCGGGCCAAGGGCCAATTGAGAATGATTCAGATAAGCCGAATTATATTGATATTGCCCACCAAGAAGAAAACTCAAAATAATATTGGGGATAACTTCGAAAGATTGACCAATCCCAAAACTCATAGCAGGAGAGATACAATCTTGTGAAAGGCAGTCCCTTTTCTGATTTAATCCAATTCCTAAATCAAAAGAAATCGCATTTTGCCAATCATCTGAAGGTTGATATTTCTTCAAATCAAAAAGTCGAAACCGATCTAAGACAATGTGACGATGATTTTCATTTACCGTTTGGAATCGAAAACGACTATCAAGTATTACCACTTGAGAAGTTTTAAGATGCCCACGGTAAGGGTCTAAAAGTTCGTGTTGAGCCGCTCGCCATTCTAATCCTTGAAAATCTCCTTGCCCAGATAGATTCCCGTAACTAATCCCCAATCGTGATGAATGATGTCCCTTTTCAGGTGCTTGCTCTGATCGTTTATTTTCCTCTGGAAAGACACTGACGTGAGGATTTTCTGCTCTCAAAACAAGTAATTTGTGTCGCTCATCTAAAATCGATGGATCATTACGGAGAACAAGGTCAGCTTTGAGGTAATCAAAAGCAGAAATTGAGGCATCAAGAATTTTTGCCTGATAATCTAAAGCTTGATTTGTAAGCTTGATCTCGGGAGAGGAGGGATTTGAGGCAAGCTCCTTAACCAGATGCAAATCAGATGAGTTTAAATCTTTCGACTCCTTGATAAGCCTTCCATAAGAAGACATGCGATACTTATTTTGTTTTATTAGCCCCAAAGTCTGTAAGTGCTTAACGGTATCTATAGGCAAGACAAAAACGGGATTCAAATCTTTAAGAATATCCTTATCGTCATAGGCAACATTTAACAAACTGAGAATTTGATAGGAGCAATTCTCTGTAAAATAATAATAATCTAACCTAGATTCACCTAACTCCCAGATATGATCTACAACTGCATCAATTTGCGATTGATTGAGCCCCAAATCGTAGTTCCATAAATCACGAAATTCATGATCAGAATATTCACGAATTTTATAATAATAAGGCAAAACAGAAAATCTCCCAGGATAGCCCCCAGTCATTCCTTTGAAAATGTAAAGCAGCATGGGATCCTGCGAATCCTGGGCCGCAAAATTAACTGCATAATCAAGCAGTTCGTTTTGCTTAAAATCAGAGTACCTTCCCATACGTAGAAAAGTGTGACCAAAAGTCGAACCAGGGTTTCTCACAAAAAAAGACGAAAAGACGAGGCTGAAGCTTTTAGCTTCTAATTTCTGCACAAATGCATTGTAGGTTGTGCATTTTTGAGTTGTGTAGTTCCAATCATTTGGAATTTGGTGTTTTAGCCATTTATAGCGTAGCGGGAAACGACATACAAAACTTTGGGCCTCGGCTGAATTGAAGGCCCTAATCGTTCCCTCTAGTTCTTGCTGTGGAGAAGTATCGCCATTTTTAGTTATAAAAAACTCAGCTGAGTCGACTTCACTTCGAAGTTGGCCGAAAAGATTCGATCGATAATGTAATAGTTTGTACCAATATGACCACTGAGCCGAAGACAACTCATTTGCCCAGATTGATGGACTCAACAGAGAGACAAAAAGAACAAGAGCGTATTTCATGAAAAGAATGTCGCCTCTCACTTTTTGTTGAGAGGCAAAGATCAATTAAAGAGAAGCTGTTGTCATGCAAGATGCGGCAGCAACAGAATTAATTTGATGAGTAATCTTTTTTGGATCAGGATCTGCTTCTGTAAAAATTTCTTTGTAGTTACTTTTAAGAGCTTTTCCAAATTCTGTCGTATTACTGCATCCATAAACATGGGATAACCCAACAACAGTTTCACCATTGCCACGAGCGATATCATTGGCCAAGGCTACTTTGTTGGCCTCAACAAAAGCTTCTAGTTGGCCTAGCTTTAAAGGTGCAGGGGAATCACAATTTGAAGTCCCCAAAGCGATAGCAATCGTCTGGACACCGGTAAAGTTTGTTGTTCCTGCCAGAACCTGCTTCCACCAAGTCTGATCACCCTCAAAAATCATGGAACCAAGACCACATCCAGCTGATCCATATCGAGCTGCAAAGGCTGAAGATGTCATGAAAAGTACTGCTAGAATCACTACAAATTTTTTCATCTCACACTCCATTGTAAAATGCTAAAGCCAAAATCGTTGTCATTATCCCCCTGACGACAATTTATCTTCAACAACAAATTACTTTGAAATCAAAAAAATGATGTTATGTAGTGAATAAATGGAGATCAAAAGCTTAATAATAGACGTTAACGGTCAGGATTCGAGACCAGCAAAATGATTAATGGTGAGATATGTCAGCCTTAAGCGCTTCTCAATTGTCTCATCCAACATAAGCAGCAACTGCTCTAGCTCATCTGCGAGACCAATATCACAGACAAATTTATCTGCACCGACCTCGGCCATAAGAGGATCAGCTTTAGCCGATTCAAGTTCATAAAGAATAAAACCTAACTCATGGGCGAGATAGGCCACAGCTGCTTTCTTTGGAGACTGGAGAAGTTTTTGAAATTCCGGAAAAATCACAATGGTATTTGTTAGAACTTGGCCAACGGCCCTTTGTCCCTTCATCGACTGACTCGGTACAAAGGTCAATGGATGGGTCGACATCATCGCCTCAATTAATCCAACAGGAAGATGCAAAAAGAATTCATCAAAATGAGCTTTGCAACCTTGCTCTTTAATCCATTGATGCTCTGGTAAACCATAAAAATACTGAGAGAAATTTTCTCTTACAGCAGATTTGTTAGAGCGATCTTTTTTAAAATACTTTTGGATAAGATTAATCATGGGTTGCCCTCGTAATTTCTTTTCGGGAAATAAGGGGATGACCTTGAGAAAAAATTATTGAAAAGGCTGCTCATCAGAGTCTATCGGAATAGTAATCGCTCCCTGATATTTTTCCCCTATAACCTCGAGCAAATCCTCAGGTATTTTTGAGGCACGATACTTCTTACCATTTGTCGTTCTAATCCAAAATCCATTGAGGAGTTTATCCGGACGAGAGATGCGAATCGGCTTGATCGAAATAATATGATCAAGATTAAAAAGCACCTCAACCTCCTCAGTCTCAGAGGCATTAGATGATCTCATGTCAAGGATGCTAAACTTTCTGAACTTCATAAAAGACTCCTCAAGAAATTAGAGTTATTTTATAGTGAATTAGATGTTTTTTGCTGAAGAGGTTTAAGAAGGTGAAAATTTTACAGGATTCTCAAGAAGAAACTCGCCTGCTCCCAACCGCTTTTCAGCTCAAAGTGACTGAGCGCAGACCCCCCAAACCTAAATCAGTCATCTTGCTCCTCCATGGCCTTGACGAAAGAGGGCTTCGAATTTATCGCAAACTCATCAAATTTCTGCCTGATGATAGCTATGTTCTAGCACCCAATGCACCCTTTCCACTTCCAAGACTGAAATCAGATCGGATTGACTATGGATACTCTTGGTACTTCTATGATCGATTTACTAAGAATTACGCTATTGATCAGACTCTCTCCCTTGGTTTACTCAAAAGTCTTCTGGCATCCACCAATTTAGAGGGTCTTCCCGTCACGATCATTGGTTTTTCTCAAGGTGGCTATCTTGCTCCCTTGCTTGCCTA
>CANFNX010000027.1 GCA_947448495.1 Bacteriovoracaceae bacterium
GATCGTGACAGAAGATGTCGCCGTTCCATTGGCAATCACTGGACTTGTTCCTGTCATGGTGGAGTTCGCAGCAACGGCCGCACCGGCAGTAAAGGTGACTGTGCCATCGGCTTTCACCACTGGAGTTGCAATCGAGAGAGTTTTAACTTCAGCCGTGGTTGAGGCGAGAGTACAAGTTGAAATCCCAGAGCCATCAGTTGCAGAGCATGTCCCGTAGGTATTAGTTGTTCCAGTATCTGTGGCCGAGAATGTTGGAACTTGCCCTGAAACTGGATTATTGGAAGCATCTTTAAGCGTGATCGTGACAGTTGATGTGGCCGTTCCATTAGCAATCACTGGACTTGTTCCCGTGATGGTGGAGTTGGCAGCGACTGCAACTCCTGCAGTGAAAGTGACAGTGCCACCTGCTTTTACAACAGGAGTTGCGATGGAGAGAGTTTTGATTTCAGCAGTCGTCGACGATAAAGTACAGGTCGAAATCCCTGAGGTGTTAGTGGCAGAACAAGTCCCGTAAGTATTAGTCGTTCCGGTGTCTGTGGCAGTAAATGTAGGAGTTTGCCCTGAAACAGGATTATTAGCAGCATCTTTTAAGGTGATCGTGACAGTTGATGTGGCCGTTCCGTTGGCGATGACTGAGCCTGTTCCCGTAATGCTTGAATTGGCCGCAACTGCTGCAGCCGATGTAAAGACCACAGTTCCATCAGCTTTGATAATAGGAGTTGCGATAGAGAGTGTTTTTGTTTCAGCTGTTAAAGATTTAAGCGTACAAGTTGAAATCCCTGACGTGTTCGTCGGCGAGCAAGTGCCATAGATATTATCTGTTCCTGTGTCAGTGGCAGAGAAAGTGGGAGTTTGTCCAGGCACAGGATTGTTGCTTGAGTCTTTTAAGCTAATAGTGATCGTTGAAGTGGCCGTTCCATTGGCCACAACTGGAGATGTACCAGTGATGGTTGAATTCGCGGGATCGGCCGCAGGGGCGGTGAAGACCACAGTCCCATCTGCCTTAATAATAGGTGTGGCGATCGAAAGGGTTTTTGTTTCTGCTGTCAGTGAACTGAGAGTACAAGTCGCAATCCCTAAGACCGAAGTGGCGCTACAAAATCCATAAGTATTGTTGGTTCCTGTATCAGTCGCCAAAAAAGTTGGAGTCTGACCAGGCACAGGGTTATTACTTGAATCTTTCAGAATGATCGTGACCGTAGATGTTGCTGTTCCATTGGCCACAACCGGTGAAGTTCCGGTGATCGTAGAATTGGCCGGATCAGCAGTAGGCGCTGTAAACACCACTGTACTTCCGGCCTTGGTGACCGGCGTGGCGATTGAAAGTGTTTTTGTTTCGGCAGTAAGAGAACTTAATGTACAGGTCGAAATACCAGAAGTATTTGAGCTTGAACAAGTTCCATAAGTATTTGTGGTTCCTGTATCGGTGGCTCCAAATGTCGGAGTCACACCTGAAACAGCGTTGTTAGAAGCATCTTTGAGAGTGATCGTTACAGTTGAAGTTGCAATCCCATTGGCAACCACAGGAGTGGTTCCGGAGATGGATGAGTTGGCGATGGAAACAGTTAATGGAGTAAATAAAACTGTTCCACCACTTTTGGCAAATGGTGAAACAAGATTAAGAGTCTTAAGTTCGGCCCCAAGAGATTTGAGCGTACAAGTCGAAACACCTGTAATACCCGAAATCGTACATGTGCCATAGACATTTTTTCCACCAGTGTCAGTGGCGGTGAAAGTCGGCAAAACGGCAGGCGAAGGATTGTTATAAAAATCAAAGAGACTGACTGTGATAGTGGAGGTAGAGACTCCGTCTGCCACCACAGGACCAGTACCTGTGATCGTCGAATTCGCAGCGACAGGTGCTCCCCCCATGAAAATCGCAGTCCCTCCGGTTTTGATAATGGGGGTGAGTAGGTTCAGCGTTTTAACTTCAGCTTTAGTGGATTTCAAACCACAAGTGGCAACCCCCGACGCATTCGTTGTGCCACACAGGCCATAAATGTTAGTGGATCCGGTATCTGTGGCGTTGAATGTAGGAGTGATTCCTGTGACAGCATTGTTGTAGGCATCTTTGACTGTAACAGTCACTGTGGCAACGGTCGACCCATCTGCAGCTGTTGGGCCACTCGCTGTAATTGTAGTGAGTGTTGAGTTGGGAGAGCCTGCGATAAATGTCACACTGGTTGGCAGTGAAGCGGCCGGTGTTTTGACAGTGATGACTTTTGCTTCTGCTTTGGTCGACTTCAATGAACAAAAAGAATTACCGCTGGCATCACTGACACTACAGATACCGATCACGTTATTGGAGCCAGTAACGGTTAATGTCGGTGTTTCACCAGCGATGACAACTCCATTTTTTTTCACGTTGACGGTGATAGTGGAAGAAGCAGTTCCATCCGCGATGATATTTGTTGTGGCCGAAACTGAAGTGGCGTATGAACTCACTGGAGTTGCAACAACTCCGGCCCCACTTTGGGTTTTCACCTGACAAGCGGTGAGAATAAATAGAATCAGTAAACTAACAAAACTGTTCATACTTCTTTTGACCAACTATGGTCGTTAATGATCCCTTCAATTTATCACGTCAAAAGCTGATTAAAGTCACTGAAATCTTTGCCGTTTTATTCTAACACTCATCGTAAAAAACCAGAGAATTCTTGAGAGAAAACCTCTCCCACAAAGAGGCTTGTTTAAGGCCCAAACCAGGCTTCGGGTATTCAGTCTCTTGGGCGCTATTTCTTGAGAGAGATTAAGGCCAGAAAAGCTTGAACAAAGCACAGTTGGACTTGCCTTTTACTGTTGCCAACTTTTTGAGGCGGAAGCGGCAAATTTGACCCTTGTTCAAAGTGTCGGCCAGAACTTTGACGACCGTTTAAAATACTTGCATGAAGAGGTTGATCACATTTTTTTTTCTGTTAGTTCAAGTAGGATGTGCGACTCAGTATATTGTTCCCACCAATCGATTTATGACTCCCGAATCTCAGGGGGGAGCTTTTAATAGTCAGATTGAATTTCAACAAACTTCAGGCAATCAACTGACGGCGGACCTCTCCAATGCATCTGTTAAAGATGGTGTCACTGATACGCTCATTTCTCGCTCGGGATTTTTCTTTGCCACTTCTTTTTTTGATTCTTTTGATTTGTACTGGTCACACACGGGAAGTAGCGTGTCTCTTTTCGGAGCTAAATTTCAATTTTTGGGCGGCTCAAAGACCAGTAAGTCTAATGGTCATAAAATGGCATTCACGGCAGCGGTGGGAGGAAATAAACATCAGATAGATGGAAATCCATCGGTAAGTTTTGAAATGCAGGCAACAGAGTATCAGCTACTTTATGGTTACCGTTTCAGCGAACTGATTCTTCTTTATTCAAACTTATCCTACGCTCGCTATCTTTTTAATGGATCGATTTCCTCAAGTGACCCCACGATAAATGGCCTTAAGCCGAGTTATGATACTAAAAGCTACGCTTTTTATGAGGGGCTGGAGTTTGATCTGTGGTCTTTTTTCCTTAAAGTTGAGGTGGGTTATCAACAACTTCAGACCTCCTACACGAAAGATCTCTCGCAATTCATTTATGGATATTCAGTAGGGATGACCTGGTAAGGTCGGTTTTGCCGGTCTTTGGTCACCTCTGTAAATCCCGTAAAATGAGAGAGTGAAAGTGACTCAGAAACTTCTCTTAATTTTCCTGCTCTTTTTTTCCCTGGCCGCCAGGGCGACACTTGATTTTGAAGATGCTGCATTTCCAGAATTCGTCACCTCAGGTCGAGCACTTGCTATGGGAAATGCTTACATCTGTAAAGTGGATGATGCGAACTCCGCTTTTTATAATCCAGCAGGATTAGGAACTGTTCGTAAACCACAATTTCATTTGGCGAATATTCATCTTGAAGCGAGTAGTGGTCTTGGTCACGCTATTGGGAGTGGAACTGCGGCCAATATTCCTGGCAATTTTATGAAGTCTTTTGATCCCGCTCAGATGAAAACGATGCTAACAAATTATCAAGGTGAGATCGCACATTCCCGAGGCAATCTCTATCCCCATTTCACTGTCCGTGGTTTGACCCTTGGTTATTTTGCGTCTCAGAGAAATCGTTCGATCATTAATAACGATACTGCTAATCACTTTGAACTTGCTGAGAGACGTGATTACGGACCCATCATGAGTCTCAGTGGCTCACTTTTTGGTGGTGTGGTTAAACTTGGAGCGAGTGCGACTTATTTGACTCGTCGAGATCTTTATAAAGATTTTTTACCGACTGATACTGTGACAGTGAGTAACTCAGACTATAAAACAGGAAAAAGTTTACAGGTCACGGCAGGTTCAAAAATCACTTTACCGATTGTTTTACTTCCGACCTTTTCAGCAGTCCTGCGAAACTCGACGGATCATGGTTGGGATGGACCAAGCAGTAACGGTGGCCCAAGTAAAATTCAGCAAACCATGGATTTAGGATTTTCGATCACGCCTCAAATTGGAAGAACCTCGCGGATCCATCTTGAGGCCAACTTGAAAGATGTTAAGAACCGATATCATACTGACGTAAAACGACGGATGGCCGCAGGTATGGAACTGGATTTCAAGCGTCGCTTGTTTTTACGTTTGGGTTACGGCGATGGTTGGGGCTCTGGAGGTCTCGGGGTTCAAACGCGGACTTTTAACCTGGATTTAACCACTTATGCCGTTGATCGTTCCCTTACGGGCTTTCGTTCTCAAGAAGATCGTCGTTGGGTCTTCTCAATATCTTCGGGTTTTTAATTCAATCCTGCTTCCCTTTAATTTTAGATTCTGCTAAAAACACTTCATCCTAACCGAAGGTTCTAATCCTTCCTCCCTTCACTTGCGGGAGCCACAAACAATTTTGAAGGAGTCCCATGGCCTCTCATAATCCTTACGCATCCTTTTTAGAAAAAGTCGAAAAGCCCGCCCGCTACATTGGTGGTGAGCACTTTGTGATGAAAAAAAATTGGGATGAGAGCATCTCTCGCGTGGCCTTATGCTTTCCTGATACCTACGAAATTGGCATGAGCCATCTAGGGATGAAAATCCTCTATGATGAAATCAACCAACATCCAGGCATGCTCGCTGAACGCGTTTTTGCACCTTGGATTGATATGGAAAAAGAAATCCGCTCCCGTGGATTGCATTTAGTTTCACTCGAAAATTTTAAACCACTCAAAGATTTTCATATTGTGGGATTCTCTCTCCAATACGAGATGAGCTACACCAATATTCTGAATATGCTTGATCTCGGTGGCATCTCACTTTGGACCAAAGATCGCGGTGAAGATGAGCCTTTCGTGATTTGTGGCGGACCTTGTGCCACTCACCCTGAACCTCTGGCCCCTTTCATGGATTTTGTGGTGATTGGGGATGGAGAAAAACTTTTTGCTCGCATCACTCATTTTGTGGGAGAGGCCCGTGCTCAAGGTCTAAAGCGTGATCAGATTCTGTTTGAGCTGGCCAAGTGGAAGGGCATTTACGTGCCCAAGTTTTATGATACGGCCCTTGATCCAATGACCCAGATGGAAATTGTGACGGGCCCGAAAGCGGAGTTTGAAGGAGTCCTTCCGGCCCGTATTCAGCGCTATTTTGTGGATAACCTCGCTAATTATCCTTTTCCAACGAAGTCTCCTATTCCTCATATGACAGCGATCTTCGATCGCTTCTCAGTAGAGCTTGCCCGAGGATGCACCGAGGGGTGTCGTTTCTGTCAGGCCGGGATGATTTACCGTCCGGTGAGAGAGAGAAATCCTGAGAATGTGGTGCAAATGATGATGGATGGACTTAAGAATGGAGGCTTTGATGAAGCCTCATTGACTTGTCTATCAACTGCTGATTACTCGGCCGTGACACCGCTAGTGATTGAACTTTTAGATAAGCTTCATAAAGAAAATGCGACACTGGGGATTTCTTCTTTGCGCGCTTATGGCTTGGACAATCGTATTCTCGATAAGCTCGCCGAAGTGAAGAACACCTCTCTGACATTTGCTCCTGAAGCTGGCTCTCAGAGAATGAGAGATGTGATTAATAAAAATATTTCCGAGGAAGATTTGCTTAAAACAGCTGAGAATGTTTTCTCCCGTGGCTGGACCAAAATGAAACTCTATTTCATGATCGGTCTTCCGACTGAAGAAGATGAAGATGTTATCGCAATTATGGAAACGGCTGCGAAAGCACGAAAAAAGGCTAGCGACTGTGGAGTCCGAAATCCTACTTTGACGGTGTCTGTTTCTTCATTTGTTCCTAAGCCTCATACTCCTTTTCAGTGGGCGAGTATGATCACGCTCCCAGAAATTGAACGTAAGCAAAATCTCTTGAAGGACCATGCGGAAAAATATCGCTTAAATTTTAGAAAACATTTTTCAAAAATTTCTCATCTCGAAGGTATTGTTGCCCGCGGGGATCGTCGTGTGGCGAACATCATTTTCAATGCCTGGAATCAGGGCGCACGCTTTGATGGCTGGGATGAAACATTTAATTATCCATTATGGGTAAAATGCGTGGAAGAGTCTGGTCTTAACACAGAAGTCTTCCTAGGCACGATTCCGATGAATGGAAAACTGGCCTGGGATCATATTGATGTGGGTCTAACAGAGAGATTTCTTGAAATTGAATGGAAGAAGGCGACTCATAATCGTCTTTCTCCTCCTTGTGGCAAAGTTCATGGGATGATTGTCCATCACTCAAATCTTGAAACCCTTGAGAAGACGTTTGATATCGATAAGAAAAAACTTGTCTGCTACCACTGTGGAGTGGCCTGTGACCTGAAAGGAATGGTTCAGGAGCGTAGGGAGTTTTTAACTGGAATGCAGGCGATTAAAGATGAGCCCTATGTTCAACCTGAAGTGCTCAAAAAGGACATCGTTGAGCTACGTGAGAAGCGTAATCAAGCTGTCGGTTTTAAGTACCGCGTAGAGTTTTCAAAAATTGGCCCTATCACTTTTATTTCTCACTTAGATTTACAAAAAGTCATGGCACGAATTTTTAAACGCTCAGGACTTGAGACCCTTCATTCCGAAGGCTATAACATTCGTCCCTTGCTCTCATTTGGGCCCGCTCTTACTTTGGGAATTAGTTCTTTAACAGAATACTTTGATGTGCGTGTCCCCGCTGAATGGACAAACTTTGATGAGTTGCTTTCTCAGCTGCAGGCGCATTCAGAGCCAGGGATCATCTTTAAGAAAATTATTGTTATCAATAGTAAGACTCCCTCGATCCAAGATTCGGCTAAGGCTTTTCAGTATTTTATTCCTGTAAAAAATGCTGAAAACCTTCCAACTATCATTCATCAACTTAAGTCTCAAGAAAGTATTAAGATCCAATCCTATTCAAAAAAGGATGAGATCTTTGTGGAGAAAGATATCAGACCACTCATTTTAAATCTGGATTTTGGTCCGCTCCAACTTTCCGAGAGTATTTTAGAAGTTATCGATGAAGTGTCTCCCTGTCGTTCTCAAGGGGTGTTTATGACCACCTCAGTGAAGCAGGGAACAGGTGTGCGTCCATCTGAGATTATTGATATGTTGACCTCACAAGGTCTTGAAGTCGATCGTCCGATTAAAGTCGGCATTGAACTCAATGACGTGTAAAAACTACACTCTTTAAACCCTCAGAATTTCAATTCCCTCTCCACTTTCCTCAGGGTGACTTGTCACCCTGAGAGAACTTTAAGATAAATGCCTATCACCCTTTCATGATCAGGATGGATTCCCAATGAAATCGAAAAAGATGCTCTTGATGTTTGCTTTACCTTTTTCTTTTACCTCTGCTTTTGCCAGAGTTCAAATGATACCTAGACCGGAGATGGATCTTAAATCCATGGAAAAAAATGAGTCACAATTTGTTTTAAAAAACGCCAAAGGGACTCTTTTAGAAAAATCCTGGATGAGCCTGGCGCCAGCAAACTGGTTTAATCTTTCACCTATGAACGGTGCCGAGGGTGTCAGAACAGAGGAGACCTACGTCGCATTTGGAAATCCACAGGGAGAAGATATTATTGTCGCAGTGGTGGATTCAGGCGTTGACGTGAACCACGAGGATCTTCAGGGGAAAATGTGGATAAACAGTGATGAAATTCCCAATAACGAAATAGACGATGATCATAATGGATATGTTGATGATGTCTTTGGTTGGAATTTTATTGGTGGTGCAGAGGGCATGGCGAAATTTGAAATGGATGCTGGCCTTGCTAACGGTTTAAAGTTAATCAAAGGAAATCCCAGCGCTCAGGTTGGAGCGGATACTCTCGAAGTGACTCGTGAGTATCTAAGAATGAAAAAACTTAAAATTTCAGTGGAAGAGGCCGGTGAAGTGCTTTCTCGTTCTCAGAGCTTTTATTTTGAGAAACTAGCAAAAATCGTCAATGAGAATGTCGCAAACGCAACCAAAGTTGTGGAGAGTTATACTAAGCGACTTGAGATCTATACCAAAGCTGAAAAAGTTCTCAAAGCCGCTGGCATGAATGAAATCACTCTTGAGTCTGTTCGTTCTCTTGAAACCGCTGATCCCGATGTCTTGAAAGCGAAAAATGAAATGCTCACACTCCTTTCAAACGGCATAGATTTAAATCGTATCAATCGTGTCCTGAATTATTACGGTGATCAGTTAAAATATTCATATAATGATAATTTCAATCCCCGCTCTATCGTGGGGGACAATGCCTCCGACCAAACGGAAGCTCATTATGGTAATAATGATGTGACCGGGCCAGACGCTCACCATGGAACCCATGTCTCTGGAATTATCGCTGCCAACCGAGAGAATGCAATTGGGATAAAGGGTGTCGCTAGCAAAGTGAAAATCATGGCCGTTCGAGTTGTTCCAAATGGGGATGAGCGTGACAAAGATGTGGCCTATGGAATTCGTTACGCTGTTGATAATGGAGCTAAAATTATTAATATGAGTTTTGGTAAAGCTTTTTCCCCATCTAAAAAAGTTGTGGATGAAGCGATGAAGTATGCTCAAAGTAAGGGGGTGCTTCTTGTTCACGCTGCCGGTAACTCAAATCAAAATAACGATATTGAATCTCACTTTCCTAATCGAATTGAAAAAGGAACTGGCGATGAGTTTACAAATTGGCTTGAAATCGGAGCTTCCTCTTTTTCAAAAGATGTAAACCTGGCAGCCGATTTTTCTAATTATGGAAAAAATAGTGTCGATCTTTTTGCCCCTGGTGTGGATATTCTTTCGACCACCCCGAACAACAAGTACGATACCTACTCGGGGACTTCTATGGCCACACCAGTTGCGGCAGCCGTGGCGGCAATGGCCCTGGCCTATGACTCCACTTTAGATCCCTCTTCATTGCGTTCGCTGATGCTGGATACGTCTCGTCGCTACCCAAAACTGATGGTGAATTTACCAGGAACCGAGACTCAAGTGCTCTTTAGCTCCCTTTCAAAAACGGGGACAATTGTTGATTCATTCGAAATGGTGAAAGCATTAAAATAATAGTTTTAATAACTTAGGGGACCCGGCAAAAAGGTCCCCTGCCTCGTCTTAGCTTTAGGATTTATCTGCTTTTTTCCGATAAATTCCTTATGAAACTTTTCTGGATTTTCTCTCTGCTTTTTCTTGTTTCTTGTGCCTCAGGGCCTTCCCGAAACATCGCCTCTGTTTCACCCGTCATCCTAGGTGATATTGATCAATCTCATAGTCTTGTGAAACTTTTTTCGATGGGGCAAGAGCAACAAGATTTTCAATTATTCTATCTAGAACTTCATGGAGACAAAAAACAGCTCGTTGACGTAGCCCTTGAAGAAATTCAGGTCCATTACAACGGCCAGATTCTTGAGGCAAAAATTAAACGTTTGAATCAAGGTCGTTATGAAATCGAAACTCGAAAGAAGAATTTAAAATTTAAGAAACTCGTGTTCCTCGTTCAAAAAAAGCAACTCAAGCATCATCTGGTGAATGTAGCCAAACCTGTCAAACTTCAATCAAAGCTTCAGGTGATTCACGATACGGAGTACGAGGCGACTCTCGAACTTACTCTTCGTAACAAAAAAGGGCAGCTCATTGAATCCCCATCAGCTCCGGAAGTTATTATTGAAGGTAATGCGATGCTGAGTGAGATTACACCCGTGAGTAAGGGGGTCTGGACCTTTAAAATGAGCTATTCCGATTACAACCAGATTTTTTATTTCTCCGTAAGGGCCAACGGGGTCTATCTCGAGCGGCTTTTACGTTATCAGCATATCGAAAAGTAGATTTTCCTTCTTGAGTTAGCTAGAATGGCTCGATTATTGGAAGGAAATTAACTATGCGCACAAACACCCCTGAAACGAAGGCGACTCAAGTGAACTCAACATCCAATCCGAAGTATGATCGTAAATTAGAAATGATCAGTAAGAATAAGCTGACCAAAGCTGATCTGACTTGGTTTTTAAAGAATATTTATCTTTCTCGTAAAACTGATGATGCTGAAATTTTGATGAAAAAACAAAATAAAGCCTTCTTCCAAATCTCGGGAGCTGGTCATGAAGGGATCCTTTCGGCTACAGCTAAAGTTCTCAAACCGAAACATGATTATTTTATTCCTTACTACCGTGACCGCGCCCTTTGCTTAGGTCTTGGTGTGACTCCTTATGAGATGCTTTGCCAGGCAAACGGAAATACCGGCGATACAGCTTCACATGGCCGTCAAATGCCAGCTCACTGGGGAAATGTAAAACTGAATATCGTTTCGAAATCCTCTTGTACGGGAACTCAGTTTCTTCAGGCCTGTGGGATTGCAGAAGCAGGTCTTCATTTGAAGAATATGAAACTTAAAGATTCTCCCATCTATCATGAGCAGGAAATTGTTTATGCTTCGAGTGGGGATGGAACTGTGGCCCAAGGGGAATTCTGGGAAGGGCTCACAACCGCCTGTGTGAATAAACTCCCTGTGCTTTTCATGGTGGAAGATAATGGCTACGCGATTTCAACTCCCGTATGGATGAATACTCCAGGGGGATCAATCTCAAAAGCGCTTGAAAACTTTCCTGGTCTCAAGATCTTTGTTTGTGATGGGAATTGTCCGGTTGAATCGTACGATACGATGGTACAAGTAGAAAAATACCTAAGAGCTGGTAACGGTCCTGCCCTTGTTCACGCCGCTGTGACTCGCCCTTATTCTCATTCTCTCTCAGATGATCACTCTTACTATCGCACCAAAGAAGATCTTGCTAATGAAGCAGCGACTGATGTTTTTAATTCCTATCCAAAGTTTTTAACTGAGACAGGTCTTTTCACTAGCGACGAGGTGAAGGCCCTTTTAGATGAAGCTTCCAAAGAAGTTCGTGAGGCCATGACTAAGGCCCTGGAAACAGCTTGGCCAAGTAAGTCGACTTATATGGATCACTTATATTCTCCAGAAGTGGATCCCACATCGGCTCAATTTGAAACGACTGCTGAATTTTCTGGCAAAGAGGATATTCCTCTGGCGACTGCGATCAATATGACCCTTAAATCAGAGATCAAAAAGAATCCTTTGATGATGGTCTTTGGTGAAGATGTGGCGGATTTTTCTGAGATCGAAAAATACGACAACCCTGACCTGAAAGGAAAAGGGGGAGTGTTTAAGGTGACTCATGGAGTGCAGAAAGCTGGGAAGCCAGGCCAGGTCTTTAATTCACCACTCGCTGAGGCCAATATCATTGGCCGCGCGATTGGAATGGCGATTCGTGGCCTTAAACCTGTGGTTGAGATTCAATTTTTTGATTATATCTGGACTGCTTACATGCAGCTCAAAAATGAAATGGCGACCACTCGTTACCGCTCTGGTGGCGACTTTAAAAGTCCGATGGTGGTGAGAGTTCCGATTGGTGGATACCTTCGCGGTGGGGCCATGTATCACTCACAATCAGGTGAATCTCTTTTCACTCATAATCCTGGGATTCGTGTGGTCTATCCTTCTAATGCTCTAGATGCGATTGGATTACTAAGAACTGCTATTCGCTCAGATGATCCTGTTATGTTCCTTGAGCATAAGCATCTTTATTACCAAGGGTATAACCGTTCAGCTGATCCGGGTGAGAATTATATGATTCCTTTTGGAAAGGCCCGCGTAGTGAAAGAAGGAAAAGACGCTACGATTATTGCTTGGGGAGCTTTGGTTCAAAAATCAGTGGAAGCGGCCAAAGAACTTGAAAAAGAAGGCTACTCCATTGAGGTCATCGATCCAAGAACACTCGCTCCTTTTGATTTTGAAGCCGTCAAAAAATCACTTTCTAAAACTCATCGTTTGATGATTTGTCATGAAGAGCATAAGACTTCTGGTTTTGCGGGAGAGATTGCAGCTTGGGTGAACGAAAACTGCTTTGAATATCTGGATGCACCGATCTTGCGTGTCGCCTCGGTTGATACTCATGTGGCCTATTGTCCGGACTTAGAAGAAGTGATTCTTCCTCAAACCTCTCATGTGCTTGAGACGCTTAAAAAACTCATTAGCTACTAATAAAAAGGCCCTCTTTCGAGGGCCTTTTTATTTGATTAAAATTTAAAACCTTTCAGTAACTTCTTGCCTTGCTCTTCTAGGCCCTTGGTTCCGCCCTTTTTGAGCTTCTCAATTTCCTTTTTGATCCCATCTTCATTCTTTTTATAAAGCTCACTAATGCCATTTAAAGACGTCAGGTTGTTTTTGTTACTCCCTAGAGCGGCCATTAGATCATTTTTCGGTTTGTTGATTTTATCATCAATCAGAATCTGAATTTTTTGTTGGGCCTCAGCGACTTTGTTTCCGATTTCGCGCTCAAGGCCCTGACCGATTTCATCTCCGAGGTTCGAAGAAATGGCCATATCCAGATCTTTAAAAGTCCCTTTAGCTGAACCATTGATATTGATGACTGAGATACCATTTAAGATGTTGCTCAACATCTCTTGAGCGATTTTCGTTTGGCTCTCGACTTTGAATTTTGGATGATTCAGGGCCGACTCCCAGCTCATGTTGACTTGGTCTTGGATGAGATCCGCTTTGACGGTTGTAGAGCCGACTGCTTCTTCAAAACCAAACTTCATCTTTTCGTCGTTCACAAACATCTTTTGAGGGACAGCAAACGAGCCCACTTTAAAGAGTGCTGAATGGTGAGAAATCTCTTTGGTGAAATCTACTTTCACCTGAGCATGAACTCCCATGACTTTAACACCAGGGAAATCCCCTTTGATGTCCATCACGATCGGGCGTCCAATAGTCTTAGGCGATGTGGTCACATCACGTATCTCTCCGGCCAGTTTTCCAGAATAAGAATTGGCCGTTCCATGAGAGCTAATCGCCGCTCGCTTAAGCCAGAAGAGAGGATAGCCCTTGGTAATAGGGAAGTGGTAATTGTGACCCTGAGATCTTTTCGGAGGAATGACTTCTTCGTTTTTCTTTTTCTCAGGCAGGTATTGATCGGCCAGGGCCTGATACTTTCTTGCCTTCACAATATACTGAGCGAAATCAGCGGCAAAAAGTTGCATCGCCATGTCTTTGAAATCCACTTTTGGAACTTTGAAATGATCTTTGAGAGACGCAATGTCTTCCTTCACTAGATTTTCGATTTCGTGAGGATACTGAGTGACTGACGCCACTTCTGATTGAAGTTTTTTTGAAGCCTCTTGGACCTCATTGTACTGCTTATTCACATCTTTAAGCAGATCTCCTAATTTTTGAATGCCTTTGGCCTGCTCAAGAAAGTTTTTTTGCTTAGAGATGGTTTGAACTTCAGCTTCGATCTTCTTAAGTTTTCCCGTATCTGAGAGTGTTTTGATTTTCCCATCCCAGAATTCTTTTTTGGTGTTCACATCGGCCAGCATCTCTTTAATTCTGGCCTCAGATTTTAGTTCTTGGCGAATGTGATCGATTTGGCCTTGAAAATCTCCCCCCTCGAGAAGAGTGGCGATATCCCCCAGCATATTCTTCCCATACTTATTCTTCACCTGAGAAATCACCTGAAGTTGGAGCTCATCCATTTTACTTGGCTTGGCCGGCTCTGGTGGAAGCACATGTCCGGGATGTTTTCTGGGTTTAGCAATTTGAACATTATTGATACTGGCATCTTCGACGACAAACTTCATGCGAAGGAGAGCATCCCAAAGATACTTAAAGTGAATATTCTCAATCTCGAGTGAATTGAGCGTCGGTGCTTCTTTATCAGTCACCTGAAGATGATTTAAATCAAAAGAACCCTTGATGAAGCTCGTTTTTACCGAGCCTACATTGACCTCAGCTCCATTGGCCTGAGTCCCTACATATTCAAAGAGGGACTTAAGGTGATGATCAAAATAAAAGGAGAAGTAACCAAACGTCACGGCCGAAAGAACGGTCACAGGAATGATGGCCTCAAAACGAATCGGGCCTTTTTTCTTGGGAGTTTTTATTGCATCTGTCATATGGTCCTCCCTTAATTCCACTTATACTGGTTGTATTTGTAATACCACTGATAAAACTTGGTCGCTTCAACTGCTTTCCAGATTTTGGTTTCTTTCAAACGAGCAACAACAATCTCGCGGTACTTCTTGATAAAAATCTGACTTAAAATATAAACCACAGGAGAGAGAATGATTGTGATAACCGCCGAACCCATCACAATGGAGTTGTTAAAGCGGGTGAAAGGAATGAGGGGCATGTTATACAGAGTTGTAAAGAAACCCTGGAGTGATCCTATTTCAAGCACCTTACTTCCGATGGCATCAAAGGCCGGGTCCAAAAGAAAGGCGACAAACTTGAAAAAGAAAGCACTAACCAAAGCTGCTCCGATCTGAATTCTAAATAAGAACAGAATGAGGAACACCAAAAGGCTTTGAAGAGAAAGAGTGGGGGTCATGCCTAAAATAAAACCACAAGTCATTCCTGCGGCCAGGGAAATCGTCCCTGTGTCCGAATTCAGTAACTTAATAAAAGCAAAGAGTTGCTTAAGTAATAATCCCATAAAGGCTCCTAGAAAAGAGATAGCAAAATTTTAAGGGGGGGGCCCCTTTTTGACCACTGTAATCTTTTCAGCTTTTTCACTGCCCAACTCTTTTTGTCTTATACTCCTCTGATCAACCTAGGAGTCCCCATTGAAAATCCTGATGTTACTTTCGCTCTGTTTCTTATCAGCTCAAGCCTTTGCGCTAGATATTGGTGAAGAAAGTCAGGCGTTTTGTGATTCAGACCAGGTGAAGGCACAGATGGGTCAGAAGAGCTCTTGTCGTATTGTGATTGGACATCGCGCGGCCAAAGAAAATCAAGGGATCTGTGTGGGTGTCTTCAAAG
Organism: Bacteriovoracaceae bacterium; assembly: GCA_947448495.1. GTDB lineage: Bacteria > Bdellovibrionota > Bacteriovoracia > Bacteriovoracales > Bacteriovoracaceae > Peredibacter. Next base: position 15,221 of record CANFNX010000027.1, read on the forward strand.
CGGCCATGAAATGTCAGGTGATTTATGTGGTGAATAAGCAGGGCTCAGGGATGGAAATTAAGTGTGGTACTGATCTGGCCAATCCTGTTCTGGATCAAACGATTGGGGCCACTGCCCAGGACTATACAGTCGCCGCAGTTGTGACGAGAGATAATCAATCAAAAGTCGTTATGAATAAGAGTGGGGCACATTCTTTAATAGAAGCTGGGATGGTGACTCTTTTGACATCATCAGATGAAGGACAAAAAGAAGGGCGAATCATTCTGAATTTAAAAACAGGTCCCTCAGAACTTACAAACGTTCAGTGTCAGTAACTATTTTTGAATCTGCGCTTTCGTGAGTCGCTCCATCTGAAAGCGGCTGTCGGTTTTAAACCAATCGTTCCCCGTCCCACGTCCAACCGCTTTAAAAAGATCTGTGGAGATTTTTCCATCAGCTAACACAGCTTCATCCACATGAATCAATTTCACTTCACCAGTGATGAGAGACCCTGCCCCAGGCTCTTTGCCATAACAAAGCATATCACGGAAAACACACTCAAATTGGACCGGTGATTCTTTCATCCGTTTGGCCTTCACGATCTGAGAATCCATAGGAGTGAGTCCGGTAAAAGTAAATTCATCCTCGCCGTAGGGAAGTTCCGTTGAGGCGAGATTGACTCTTTCGTAGTTGGATTCTGTACAGAAATTCACTACGAATTCTTTTTCACGCAAAATATTTTTGACAGTATCTTTAAAGTCTCCAGTGGATGTACGGATCATCGGACAGAAAGCAATGATCATCGGACTTGCGGAAACAGCGGTAAAAAAAGAAAAAGGGGCCAGGTTATTTGTGCCATCAATGTTACGAGTTGAAATCACAGCAATCGGACGTGGTATGATCGATCCAATCAAGAATTTATAATTGTCGGCAAAGGCAGCATTTGTTTGATATGTTTTCATAAAACCATCATATAAGACTTGAAGCTATGTTGAAATTCATTATTTTCTTACCGCTCTTTTTTCTCTCGCTGAGTCAAGCCTTTGCCACTGTGTCGGCCCGATGGTTTACTGTCGCTTGTATCGTTTTAGATGATGGGGAAACGCAGCTCATGTTTGATCCCATGTTCACTCGCGCTGGCCTCAAGCATTGGTTAAACCTTTCTGAGCTTCGCTCAGATGAAGCCCTGGTGAGCTCAGTGATCAAAGATCATCAGTTAAATAAGGTGAAGGGGATCTTTGTCAGTCACTCTCACTTTGATCACTCTATAGATGCACCGATCGTCTCAAAACTTACTGGTGGAATTTTTTATTCGGATTCAAATTCAGACAAAATTGCCCAGGCCTATAAAGATCCGCATATTAAGGGCCAGCTTATTGAAAATTTAAAACCCATCCAGGTTGGAAAATTCACCGTGACTCCCATTAAGCGAGTGCATGCTCATATTCGCACATTAGGAGTAGATTTTTTAAGAGGCCCAGTCCCAGATAATTTTAATTTTGGATTTTATGACTATATGATGGGTGAGACCTGGCTTTATTATGTCGACCATCCGGATGCTAAAATTATCGTAGATCAGGGAGCTGATTCATTTATAAATTCCGTCTCAAATTTTACAAGCAAAGTGGATGCTGTCATTCAAGGAGTCGCCAACCGTGCCGATGATGAAACGATTATTGATCGGGGATATGTGACTCATCTTAAACCTAAGGTTTTTATTCCCACTCACTTTGATAATTTCTTTTTTTCTTTTGATCCTAAGGGGGAATACTCATTATTGCCGGGAGTACGCTTAGAAGATGTGATGGAAAAAATGCAAAAGGCCCATCCTGATAAAAAGATCATCCTTCCGAGATATGGTGAAAAAATTAATCTTTAGATGGGCCAAGGGTGGTTAAAAATCAAAAGAGAGTTTTCCAGAAGTTCGAGACACTCCCATAATTTTCGACATCTCTGCTCCCAATTTAAGAAAGCCTAGGGTGATATTGGCGCCAAACGCGAGATAGCTACCAGAGTTTGTTACCGATTCTTGTTGGCTGGCCGTATAACCGAGAATACTCCCTGTCGCTTTAAGATCACTATTGGCCGAAACCGAACCAAGTTTTACGTACGGAGTGAAGATAAATAGGGTCTTACTCAGACCGATCCAATACATACGAGTGGAAGAATCTAGAGTTGTGGTTGAGGCCACCGGTGAGGTTTGTTTAATGGAGAAGTTTGAGTTCGCCATATTCGCCGCAATAGCAATATCAATCGGAAGATTAAAAAATCCGCCCGCGTTCCAACCGATTTCATAAGAAGTATTTTTTACGGAGATATCACTCAGAGTTTGAGTAGGGAGGAGATTAATTTCCGCAAAGAGGTCCCCGGGAATATGCACGCGCGCCATGGCCCCTGCATGATACAGGCTAGAGGCATCGCTACCATTTCCACCCGAAGCATTCACCACATCTTTCAAATTTGGAGACGCTGTTTTACCGCCTACCACTCCCACTTCAATTCCCCAAAGACCGTCGGTTTCAGGAGCTGAAACTCCCGTATGAGAAAAGTTTGCGGAAAATTCTTTGGAGATATTCTCCACATCTGATTTGGAAAGGTTGTTAAACTGAGGTCCTGCAGCGAAGGCAGCTGAGGTCAAAAAGGCCAGTGCGAGAGGGAGTAAGGTCTTCATGAGATTTTCCTTGATAGGTAGGTTCGCTCTCCCCATCTTCTCTCTGAAGGCAATTCTGGAAAAGAAAAAAATTAAAAGAGTCGGATTAGCCCATCCAACTCTTCCAATAGTCTTTATTCTCAAGGCGTTGGAATTCATCACTCATCTCAAGCGGATAACGAGTGTCAATCATGACGGCAAATTCATCCGTCCATTCTTTCTCATCGGCCTTGGCAAAGGCCTTTGGGTGAGGCCCATGGTTAATGCCTTGAGGATGATAAGTGATGGCCCCAGCATCGATATTGTCTCGGGAGAAGAAGTTCCCTTGGTGGTAGAAAAGGACCTCATCATAATCAATATTCGAGTGATAGAAAGGAACTTTCAGCACACCTTCAGAAGTATGCTCTAGAGGGCGCGCCACAAAGGAGCAGATCACAAAATTCTGCGCCACAAACGTGGTATGGCCTGAAGGTGGAATATGATATTTGTGAGAGTTGATCGGACAGTAATCGTAAATAGAAACTTTCCACGGATACAATGAGCCTTTCCAGCCTTGAGCATCCAGCGGATTAAACGGGTAAGTCACAACTGTTTTCTTACCACGATACTTAATAGTGATTTTATATTCAGCAAGATTTTGTTCACTGCCAAGGGCCGCTTCTGGCACAAACTTCGCCGTTTGATCATAAAGAGCATTCGGACCTAGGATGCCGCGAGTAGGTTCTTCAAACTCTGAGCGCGACTCAACTTTGAGGATTTTAGAAGGAGTCGTGAGGTAAGTTTTATAAGTCGTCCCACGAGGCATGATGATATAGTCACCCTTCGTGAAAGGGATGTGACCATAGACCGTCTCAATTTTCCCTTCACCTTCATGAATAAAAAACATCTCATCATGATCAGCGTTGCGATAAAAGCTCGTGTAAGGTTTTGAGCGAGTGCCAAGATAAACTTCCACATCATTGTTGGAGAGAACTTTGACGAACTGGTTATCCAGTTTTGAATCTCCAAAAATAGGCGGAAGATTGCGTGGTTTAAGATCTCCCTCAATATTGGTCCAAAGAGTGGGTTGGTGCTCGCGATACAAGTGCGAAACTCGTCCAAAAAATCCTTTGCGAGCATGCTCCTCTTCGTAGAGCCCTTGAGGAACTTTCACATGTGCTTGCTTGGTATAAACGCCACTGGCCTTAAAGTTTTCCATCGTCATTTCTCTTATGGTTTTTGGTGGGGAGTTCCCACGATATTTTTAAGTTTTCCAATCTTTTCAATTTCTAGTTCCAGAAGATCCCCTGGCTTGATCCATTTATCAAGCTCAAGACCACAACCTGTTCCCACGGTGCCGGAGCCTATAAAATCCGTGGCGCGAATCCATTCTTCCATGGAGAGGTGCTCAATCATCTGGCCCCAGGTGTAGTGAGAGTCCCCTGATTGGCCGCGAGACCACTCTTCACCATTTACTGAAGCAGTCATCAAAAGATTCGGCTCTTCATAATTAAATTCATCAAAGGTCACAATCACTGGGCCCATGACGGAACACCAGTCCTTACCTTTGGCTGGGCCCAGGCGAATGCTCATCTCTTTGCGCTGAATATCGCGAGCGGAGATATCATTCAGGATGGTGAAGCCAAAAATATGGTTTTTAATATCTTTGGCCTTCACATCTTTGCCATCTCGGCCAATCACCACTCCAAGCTCAAGCTCATAGTCGAGTTGCTGAGAGTAATAGGGCCAAGCAATGATTTCATCCTGGCCAATGAAGCCGGTGTTGCCACCTTTATAGTAGGCGGGAATTTCATACCAAGCTGGTGGAACAGGCTCATTGCGCTTTTCAAAACCCTTTTTGACATGTTTTTCGTGAGCATAAAAATCACGATACATATTAATTTCATCTAACGGCGCATCGAACTTAGTGTCTTTGGCATCGTGAAGATGAAAGGCGAGATCAGCGCCATTTTTAGTTTTTAAAAGTCCACGAGAGGCGAGATCTCCCCAGCACTGGAGAGTTTCCTGAAGTTTTTGAATAGAATTTTCTTGATACATTTTTAAAAACGCCGCAAGAGAATTCGGGGCGAGAAGATCGGCCCGTTTATCAGGAGAGTAGTAACCAAAGCGCTCAAAGACCGCCTGCCAGGTGAAATTCACATCGATAATAGTTTTGTCATTATACAGAATGCCCAGGCGTTTTTGCGTGCCGAAAGTAGAGTGGCGTTTGTAGGTGAGAATTTTCATGATTTCATCCCAAATTTCTGTTTGTACCTCGGCACCACCTCGCTCATGGCCTCATAGAAGTGATTCATTTCTTCTTTGGTTCCAATGGAGATGCGCACATGATCCGGCATCAGATTCGCCCTCAGCGGTCGAATAATCACGCCGTGGTTCAAGAGTTCGTTGAACATAAAGAGGCTCGCTTCTTCTGAGCCGGTTTTGATCGTGATGAAGTTCGTGACAGACGGAATCGGTTTGAATCCATGCTGAGTGAGATAATCAAAAAGAATCTCATACTGCTCTTTATTGTTTTCTAGTGTGCGCTGAAGATGAGGATAATCCTGGAGGGCTCCATAGGCACCTTTCTGTGCAATCGAGCTTGGCTCAAAAGGAAGTTTCACTTTATGAAGGTTGCCGATGAGGTAATCATGGCCAAAACCGTAGCCGCAGCGAATACCCGAGATGCCGTAAGCCTTAGAGAATGTTCTCAGAGTGATCACATTGTCATACCGATAGTTCATAGAATCAGGATAATCCCAAGTGCCTTGAGCGAACTCAAAATACGCCTCATCCAAAATCACGATGGTATGCTCGGGAACATGTTTCATAAGAAAATCAAATTCTTCTTTGGTGATATAAGTCCCTGTTGGATTATCAGGATTCGCAATGTAAACGATCTTCGTGTTCGGCGTAATTTTTTTGGCCATGGCTTCAACGTCGTATTTGTAATCAGATCGACGTGGAACTTGAATGAGTTTCGCACCTACTGATTTGGCCAGAATAAGAAAACCAATAAAAGTATTCTCACTTGTCACCACTTCTTCATTAGGCTGAAGGAAGGCGCGCACGATATAGCCCATGATCCCTTCTGAGCCGTTACCGAGAATAATATTTTGGGGTTTCAGATTATAAAGTTCACACAGAGAGTTTTTAATCTGATGAGCGGCCATATCTGGATAACGATGCACATCCCATAGGGCATTGGTCATTTCACGAATGGCAAAAGGAGAAGGACCAAGGGGATTTTCATTACTAGCGAGTTTTGAAATTCTGGTTAGACCTTTTTCACGGGCCAGTTCATCAATCGGCTTTCCGGCCTGATAGACTTCAAGTTTTTCGATGTACTCGGGAACAAGCTTTTTTTGCATAGTGTCTCTATTTAGTTATAGTCAGTTATTGATATCATAAGGCGTATGATTAGATAAAGTTTTGCTTAGAGTTTCCTTGTTCCTTTCGTTCGAGCACCGAGTTCCTTTTTACTTAACCATTCTAAGTGTTTGAAACCACATGCGCTAATTCAATGAATTGTTCGCTTTTGTATATTGTGGTAATATACACCAATGAGTGTTGAGGAGTTTTTAAAAAGTTGTGAAGGTTTTGATTGGGATAAGGGAAATGAATTAAAAAACTGGGAAGGCCATGGTGTGAAGAAGACCGAGGCAGAACAAGTTTTTTTTAATCAACCCTTAGTGGTGTTTGATACGTATTCACAGAATGATTCCAATCGGTTTCTCGCACTTGGTAAAACAAATGAAGGAAGATTCTTGACGGTTATTTTTACAGTCAGAAAGAAAAAATTAATCCGAGTCATTTCTGCAAGGGACATGAGTCGGAAAGAAAGGAAGGCCTATGAAGAGCAAAACTAAGAAAATTCCAAAGTTTAAAACTGAGGAGCAAGAGCGCGATTTTTGGGCCAAAAATGATGCTACCGAATTTTTCGACGTCAAGGGTGGGAAGAAGATGAATTTTCCCAATTTAAAACCTTCCACTCAGACGATTTCAATTCGCTTACCTGAAGATCTTTTAGAAGAGATCAAGGTTTTGGCAAATAAGCGGGATGTTCCCTATCAATCACTTATCAAGATTCTCTTGCGTGAAAGTTTGGATGACGATTCTGCAGCTTAGTTGAAATAGACTCAGTAGTTAAGCTTGATGAAGGCAACTTCGGGTCTACAATTGAATCGAATAGGTAAGAGAGAATTGCCTATCCCTCGACTGACAAATATTTTTGATTTTTCTTTCGTGAACCAGCCGGCATCATATACGCCAGTACCTTGAGGTGTCCATATTGCACCAATAAAAGGAAGTCGAATTTGTCCACCGTGAGAGTGTCCTGCAAAAGCAATCTCAATACGTTTGAAAACAGAATCAAAGAGGTTAGGAGAGTGAAATATCGATATCGTTTTACTTCCTTCAGGAATTGAATCTAATATTTGAAGTTTGGGAGAGCCAGCGAGTTCATCATCAAGGCCAACGAGCCAAAGATTTTCTTTAATTTGAATTTTATTATTCGTTAAATCAATAATTTTTGATTCGGTGAGAATATTCTTAAGATCTTTTATCGGTTCCCAATATTCCCAATTGCCTTGAACAAAAAAAACACCTAGGGGAGCTTTTAAGTTTGATAATACATTTTTATATCCATTGATGGTTCCGTTAGGGGTGGCAATATCCCCTGTCACTAGAATAATGTCTGGTTTCTGCGAACGAATTGCTTCTATGACTTTTCGTTCTAGTTGTCCAAGACCCTTTGTGTGCAAATCTGTTAGGTGGGCCACCATAAGACTTTTACCGCTCTTTCCAATTGTGACTTCGTGAAAAGTGGTTTCAAGTTGATTCGGCTCTACCCATATAGAATAGATAGAGATCAAGATAGATTGACTGAGTATGATGATTTTTAGTTTTTTCATGCTATGTTTCTATTATGGGAAACATTCTTAAAATTTACCAATTGAAAAATGAGGCTCTCTTAGATCTTTATAAAAGGCTTGATAAGGATTTGAGACCAATGCCTAAGAAAGCAGACGGCAGTATTGACATCTATGGGGTAGATTTAGAAGACAATGATGTTGATGCTTTAAGACATGCGTATGTTAGCGGGGTTTATACGATTGAATATAATGAGCAGACCGCAGAATTATTAGGTTGTTTAAATGAACTTACATCTTTCGACTCACGATCAGTTTCCTCATTGAGTGAGAATATGGATTTATGGAATAATTCTCTTGGTAGAATCTACGGTAAGAAAGCAAAAACATGGGATGATCTCTATGCACGAATCATGAACGCTTTGAAGGCTAAAGAGCTCATCATTGATTTGGAAGACAAAAGAAAATATCAGGGGCAAAAAAGTATTAAACGAATTCCAAAGAGTTTTGTTATTAAAATCAGAGAAAACAGGACGGGGTCAAATCTTGAATTCCTTGATATAAGAAATAAAATAGTAATGTCCAAAGATGAATTTATTTTGGCCATTAGAAGTGGAAAATATCCCGGCTATGCTGTTCGTAGACATCACTTAGGTGAGTTTCCCTATTCTACGAGGGACAAATTTAGTTTTAATAATCTTGGATAATTAAGTCTCTGGCCTCATCTTTTGACTAGCTGCAAAGAAAAAGATGATCGCTTTCCCTCTATGACCCACAGCAAATTCTTGGACTCCCTTTAGATTCAAGGTTACATTTGAGCCTCTAAAAAACGAGGTATGTATGAAACTACTTGAAGGCAAAAAAGCCTTAATTTTGGGTCTTGCGAATGACCGCTCCATTGCTTGGGGAATTACCAAAGCTTTTAAAGAACAAGGGGCTTCTATCGCTCTCTCCTATATGAATGAGGCCATCCATAAACGTGTTGAACCGCTTTCTCAAGAAATTGGGGCGGACTTTATTTTTGAAATGGATGTGACCAACGATGCTCATTATCCAGCGATGAAAAAAATCGTGGAAGAGAAGTGGGGAAAGTTTGATATTCTTGTTCACTCCCTTGCCTTTGCCGATAAAGAAGATCTTGCGAAGCCCTTTATTCACACTAGCCGTAAAGGTTTTGCCATGGCATGTGATATTTCGGCTTTTTCGCTCGTTGGTCTCACTGATACTTTAAGTGATCTCATGAATGATAATGGATCGATTATTTCGATGACTTATTATGGCTCTCAAAAAGTTGTGAAAAACTACAACGTTATGGGTGTAGCGAAAGCTGCTCTTGAGGCTTCCACTCGATATCTCGCCTACGATCTTGGCCCGCGCGGAATTAAAGTGAACTGTATTTCTGCAGGTCCGATTAAGACGCTGGCCGCTTCAGGAATTTCTGGCTTCAGAGGGCTTCTGAATCAAGTTGAAGAAATTTCTCCGATGAAGAAAAATGTGACTCCTGAAGATTGCGGTGGAGCGGCTTTATATTTAGCTTCTCATCTTTCTGGCGGCGTGACAGGACAAGTGCTTTATGTGGATTCTGGGTTAAATATTCTTGGCGGATTCTAGTGGAGTATAAGTTCGGCCAGTTCACTCCTGAACATATGGTAAAAATCCAGGAAGGGATTGAGCTTTTCAATGAGCAAAAATACTGGGAATGCCACGAATCTCTGGAAGATTTGTGGATGGAAGACAGGAATGATTCGGCCCGGAATGTCTACTGGGCGATCATTCAGGTGGCCGCTGCTTGTATTCACTACCGCGATGGTAAAATTATCGGCGCACAAGGCATGATCAATAAGGCGAAAGAAAAATTTCGCCGTTGCCGAGAGCAACATGTCCTCACCGATATCGTTTTAACCTACTTAGATTGGGAAGAATTGGAAAAGCTTACGTTAAGTATTAAAGATAAAGATGCCGTCCTAACTGACTTTGAAGAGCTGTTCAACTTTCGTTTCAAAAATTACGCTTCATTTAAGGTCTAAATTACTGACATTTTCAGTCTTGAAAGCATAAGATGGTCCTGACTTTTATAGAGGAGAACTCATGCTTTGGTTAACAGTCGTTGAATGGCTTTCACGCCTTATTTTCGTATTTCTGATTGGACTGTCTTTTTGGTCAGTCACGATTATTATCGAGCGTCGTCGATTCTTTAAAAATCTTGCGATGCCTGGTGCTGATCTTAAGAAAAAAATCAAAAACAAACAGATGAATCAAGTGGACCCCCATTTCTTTTCTGATCTTCTTAAGGAGTTAACGACTCTGAAGCAGACCGAGCAAATTGAAAAAGCTTATGATGCGTTGATGATGGAAAAGAAAAAAGAATTAGAGAAGGGACTTCCTGTCTTGGGAACTCTCGGCTCTACTACTCCGTTCGTTGGTCTTCTTGGTACGATTTTAGGAATTATTGTGAGCTTTGGTGAGCTTTCGCAAGGTGGAGGAAGTACGAATTCTGTCATGTTCTCTTTGGCCGAAGCTTTGATTCTGACTGCGGTAGGACTTATTGTCGCCATCCCTGCTGTGGTGGCCTTCAACTTTTTTAACCGAAAAGTGAAAATTGTTATGAGTGAAGCTTCTAGTCTTAAAGATCTTTATATTGCTTATAAGGATTAGGTCATGGCAACGAAATTAGACGATCAAGACGATGGTATCAATGACATTAACATCACTCCCTTTGTGGACGTGGTGTTGGTGCTGCTCGTGATTTTTATGGTGACAGCTCCTGTCATGATGAAAGAGAGCCTAAAGGTGAATCTTCCAAAAACTCTGACCTCTGAGGTTTCAACCAAGGCCGATTCTATTGGTGTTGCGATCACTAAAGAGGGGCAGGTTCTTTTTAATGGCAAACTTCTTTCAGATGAGAGCTTGAAATCTGAACTCGCCCGTATCGCGAGTTCTGCCCCTGAGACAAATTTTCTTATCAGTGCTGATACAGAGACGAGACACGGAGATGTGGTTCGTATGATTGATCTTTTAAAGAAGAACAATTTGAATCGCTTTGCTTTGCAGGTGGAAAAAATTAAGTGACAACCCTCAGACCCTGGCACATTTCTTTTCTTCTTCATGGGAGCTTCATGGCTCTCTGTCTGTTCTTTGTTTTTCAAAAAACGAAAATCTCAGAAGTTTATGAAGTTCCCATTGAAATTTCAGCTCCTGCTGACATTCAAAATCTCACAGAGGTCAAAGAGGCCCCTAAAGTCGTTTTGAAGTCGGTGAATAAACCCATTCCTCAAAAAGGCGAGGCAAGAGAAATTTTTGGGACTTCCCGAGAGTCCTATACCGATTCTTCTCTTGGTGCAGAGGGAGTCGAGGCGAAAAAAGGCAATACCTTGGCCAAGGCCAGTGATGCGGAAAAATTATTGGATTCAGATGCTACGAGTCTTCCTGTTCCCACTGAGGAGTATCTTGTGAGTGAGATGCCTGTGGTGAGTGTGGAAGTGCGGCCCC
>CANFNX010000028.1 GCA_947448495.1 Bacteriovoracaceae bacterium
AAGAAAAAATCTATAATGCTGATGGGAATGTGATGAGTCCTGAGTGGGTGATTGCCCATGAGATGAGTAAAAAAACTGGTACCAAAGTGGATCCTTCTCGCTACAAAGGGATGGAGCATGGCTATCTTGTTGTTCGTGCGAATGCTTTAATGAATAACGAGCCTCATTTTGTTTACAAAAATGCTGTCATGGATACTCAGACAGGGCGAAGTCTATCATCACCGTTTCGAAGCCTCGCCTCAACCGAAGATGTGAAACTAACGAAACAGAAGCGAGTGGAATATCAAAATCTCTCTGACAAAGAGACCATTATTAACTTCAATCGTGATAATCCAAAAAAACAAGGATGCCAGCACTACGCCATCGTGGATAAGAAAAAAGCTGAAATCTCCGTTTACAGTCTTGCTGGTCAACTTGTTTTTCAAAAAGAAATTCTTGTGGGGGTGAATGTCTCTGACGAACGCACCAGGTGGTCTGAGTATGGTGAAAATGATCGCCTTTCAAGCAAAACAACTGGAGCTGGTGAGTTTACGATAGGAGCTCCTAAAACAGGCGATTATTATCAAAAACACTACTCAAATAATATTTTACAAGTTGAGGGGCAAAATGTTTTTGCCATCCACCAAGTTCCAAATGGAATGAGTGGCCGTTATCGCGATTTCGGGACAGGGAATCCTGTTGATCGTCGAGTGACTGGCGGTTGCGTTAACCTAAAACAAAAAGATTATCTTGCCCTCACTGGTTGGATAAAACCAACATGTCATGTCTATGTTTTACCAGAAGAGCCTGGAAACAAATTTATTGTAAAAGATGGAAAATTAGTTTTTACAGGATCGGCAGCAGTTCCAAAAAACAAGAACTACAATTACACAAATAATAAGAATTCATATCATGATATTGATATCCACATTGTGAACTCAGCTGGTCGATCAGACGATTCTGTTTCTTTCGTGAAGGCGCTTGAGTCAGAAAAGAAAAAACTCATGAGAATTTTTAATTTAAGTAATGACGATTATAACGATCTTGCCTCAGTCGCTTATGGAATTATGGGGAATGAATCTGATTTTGGACGCAGTAAAAAATACTGGATCAAGGAACATGATCAGGGTGATGTCATCCTTATGAAGGCGGCGAAGCGTCTTTGGAACGGGAAAAATCCATTTGATAAATCGGTTCTTAATACGTCTCGTGGCTTTACCCAAATTAAGGATTTGCCTGAAGGTGAGTGGAAAAAAGAGTATCCTGGCATTACTAAAGAAACCCTAGGGGATCCAAAAAATTCCGCAGTCGGGACAATCGCTTACCTCGTAGACGCTGTCAAAGTTCTTAAAAATATTGCGGCCGAAAATAGTGGAGATCCTCGAAAAGTGAAAATCACCAAAGAAAATTTGGTCGATTATTTAGGCTATATTTACCAAGGGCGTCGAGGAGCACTCACTTCATCATCAGATCCGGCGAATGCAGATTTTAATACCTATGTTCAAAAACTCAGAAAGAACATGAGTTATATTGAAATCTCTCAGAAAATTGATTAGTCTCACGCCAATAAGGAAAAATTTATGAAAGACACAGCTTTGCGAATTGCAGATTTTAAAGACTCCATTTTTGGCGTTATCTCACGACTTGCTCGTGAGCATCAAGCTGTGAATCTGGGACAAGGTTTTCCTGATTTTGATGGCCCGGAATTTATGAAAGATATTGTTTATAAAAAAATGAAAGAGGGTCATAACCAGTATGCTCCTTTTCCAGGAACTCCCAATTTGCGCCAGGAGATTTCTAATTATTATGAACGTTTTTATAGACTAAGTTATAACCCAGAAACGCAGGTGACCGTCACGGTTGGCGCTACCGAGGCTATTTATCTCGTTATAATGGGACTCATTAATCCAGGCGATGAAGTCATCGTTCTAGAGCCTTTTTATGATTCATATGTGGCTTCCATCAAAATGGCCGGTGGAATTCCAGTTCCCGTTACGATGCATGCTCCAGACTTTACGATTGATGTTAAGGAGCTCACTGCAGCGATTTCTCCAAGAACAAAACTTTTGATTTTAAATAATCCCCATAATCCAACAGGAAAAGTTTGGGCGAAAGATGAACTTGAAGCTGTTGCCAAGCTTACTATTCAACATGATCTCTATCTTCTCTCTGATGAGGTCTATGAGTTCTTAGTTTTTGATGGGATTAAGCATATTCCAACGGCCACTTTAGAAGGTATGAAAGATCGAACGATTACTATCTCAAGCGCCGGGAAAACTTTTGGACTTACGGGATGGAAGATTGGTTGGATTTGTGCCAATGAAAAAGTGACCCAGGCCTGTCGTTTAGTTCATCAATACGTCACTTTTGCTGTCTCAACACCGATGCAGGAAGCAGTTGCAGAAGGCTTGAAGCAACTGCCTGATTACTTACCAGGATTTGTTGAACTTTATAAAGGCAAGCGTGATAGCTTCTATGCTGAAATGAAAAAATTGGGATTTGATTTCTCCCTGCCAAAAGGAACCTATTTCATGATGGTGCCCATCGCAAAACATACAAAACTCAATGATGTTGATTTTGCTATGAAGCTGATAAAAGAAAATAAGGTGGCGACTGTTCCTCCTTCAGCTTTCTATTTAAAGTCTACTGAAGGAGAAAAGTTTTTGAGATTTTGTTTTGCAAAAAAAGAAGAAACATTGAGAGCAGCAGTAGAAAATCTAAAGGGCCTTTAATTTAACTTTCGTTTTATATTCTTTACCTTCGCGATTGTATTTGATTTCTACAGTGTCTCCGATTTGTTTTTTATCGAGCACTTGATAGATGTCATCTAGGGCATTTACCTCTTGGCCATCAACGGCAATAATGACATCACCAATGTAATAACGACCATATTGATCCTGGGTCATGCCTTTGAGTCCTGCAGTCGCAGCACTTCCTTTCTCGTCAACATGGGAAATAATAATTCCTTTTTTAATTTGCAGAACTCTTAACTTCATTGCATCTGGCACGATACCAATCCCAAGACCTGGACGAATAATGCGACCGTGCTTGATAAGCTGAGGCACAATCATTTTGATAGTGTCAGCGGGGACCGCAAAACCTAGGCCTGCGCTTGATCCTGAACTGGAAAAAATCATGGTGTTCATTCCAATCAACTCAGCTGAAGAATTGAGGAGGGGACCACCAGAGTTTCCCATGTTGATAGCCGCATCAGTTTGAATCATGTCAGAAATAGTGACTTCACCTATCCCTTTTATTTTTCTTCCGAGGGCGGAAACCACACCCGTGGTGAGGGTATAGTCCAGTCCAAAAGGAGAGCCAATGGCAAAGGAGTACTGGCCAACCTGAAGATCACTGGATGATCCGACAGTAATGGGGATAAGTCTTGATGGTTTTTCTTCTAACTTTAGAACAGCAATGTCTTTTTCAGGAGTCGTTCCAACAATTTTCGCGCGATATTTTTTTTGATCATTATTAAAAGTTACAACGAAGGAGTTACCACCTTGAACCACATGGAAATTAGTCACAATGTGTCCTTGATCATCCCAAACAAATCCAGAACCTGCCCCCTGGGGAATTTCAACTTCACCATAGTAAAAGTCTCTGGCCAGTTTAATATTTGAAACGTTTACAGTTGAAGGGACTACTTTACGGTAAATTTCGATGGTTTTCGTTTCTACAGAGAGTAGATCCGCCCCAAAGGTGCCCACAGAGTTGATAATCAGAAAAAACAAGAGAAACAGCTTCATGATGACTCCTCACTTTGACTGAATTTAGTGAGGTAAGTATAATCATTTTGCCTAATACACCCAAGAGGAAACCCCATGACAACTGCCAGCAATTCCGCTGAGATAAAATACTTTAATCGCATGACCGGCCAAAATGAGGTTGAAAAAGTTTACGGGGATTCCCTGATTAAATTTCTATACCGCTCCGCTCCAGGCCAAAAGATTGGACGTGCTTTCACCAATAAGTATTTCTCTAAGGCCTACGGTGCTTTTCAGGATCTCCCGGCCTCACACCGAAAGGTTCGTCCATTCATTGAAAAGTTTCAAATCGCCATTGAGGATTATGAATCCGGCACTCGTCCCGCCCTTGATCCACGCGATTCTTATCGCTCTTTCAATGAATTCTTTATCCGGAAATTTAAAAGAGGTAAGCGGTCATTCGTTACTGATCAAAATAAAATGGCGGCATTCGCTGAAGCTCGCTACGTAGGTTTTGATGCTGTCGATGAGAAATCAAAATATCCCGTTAAGGGACAGTATCTTTTGGCAAAAGATCTTATCGCCAATGACCAGATCGCAAAGATTTTTGAAGGGGGCCCTCTTCTCATTGCTCGGCTTTGTCCTGTGGATTATCACCGCTACCATTACCCTGATAATGGAAAAGTCTTGGAACATTATCAAGTGCCTGGTGCCTATGACTCCGTGAATCCATTTGCTCTTCAATTTAAAAATGAAATATTTATTCAAAACGAACGCCAAGTCTCTATTCTTCAGACTGAAAACTTTGGTCGATTGGCCTACATCGAAGTGGGTGCTATTTGTGTTGGAAAAATAGTCCAAACGCATCGATGGAATAAGTCGTTCTTGAGAGGAGAGGAAAAAGGATACTTCCTCTTTGGTGGATCGACAGTCATCGTCTTGGGTGAAAAAGGTCTCTGGAAACCTTCAAAAGATATTATCACGAACACGTCCAATGGAATCGAAACTTACTTGCACTTAGGACAAGAAGTTGGCATTAAATCTTGAAATGACAAATAATCGGAAAATGATCTGTCGGATACCGGCCGTGAATATTCGATTTATCCATGAGACAGTTTTGAAGGCTCAGCCTTTGATCCGTTAGAATCCAGTCAATCCTATTACCATTTTCTAATTCTCCACGGAATGCATGGTGAGAGGTTTCTTCATGATGGTTGAATAATTTCCATGCATCTTGAAGGCATGGTAAGTCTTGTTCGATGAGTTTTCTGACTTCACTCTCAGGTGAATCATTAAAATCTCCCATGATGATGAGAGAACTATGTTGATCCCAAAGTCGCTTAACTTCACTGATGAGAACTCTCATTTGTTCTAGTCTTGTTTGTTGTTTCACATGGTCCAAATGAGTGTTAACGATCAGAAAATTTTGTTTTGAATTTTTCAGCTGAACCTTAACCCAAGTCATGAGACGGGGAAATGAGCTTTCAAAGGAACTACTTCCAGCGACTTCAGGAGTTTCTGAAAGCCAGCGATCACCACTTGAGAGAAATTCGAAGACACCTTCCTTGAGAAAGATTGATGGATACATTCTTTCTCCAATCCAAGAGCGATGATGATCAATGATTTGAAAACGATTTAGCTGATGATTAAGATCTTGGAGTTGATGGTACCGTCCTTCTTGAGTCGCAATCACAACAGGTTGGTGATGGAGAAGGGACTTTACCAAAAAATCCCGCCTGAGACTCCATGTATTGTCGCCATCGGCAGGATTATCAAAACGTATATTACAAGTGATGAAACAAAGACTCATACCTAAGTCTAACTCGAAGTTTAAATCTTCTCAACATAAGCATCAATAAAGAGATCTAGGCTTGCCTCCTGAGTTTTCATGTCTTTTTGGTAGTCTTTACAATCTGACCAATAAAGACCAGTAGGGACATACTCTTTTGGGCCAATATTACTTAAGCCTAATTCAATAATCTCAATGTCTTCAGGAATGATGATTTCCCAGTAAGTTCCCAAAGGTGAATTTTTTTCTTCAATGATAATTTGTTCGTGGTTGCCAGATGGATAAGTTTTCAAAAGGATTTGATCCAAAAGAAATTGTTTGGATACGTTTAAAACCTCTGATCCAACAATATCACGGAATTTGTCCCGACACTGGTCATGTGATCCATCCGCCCCTGGTCCGTTGGATCTCATATAATCCACTGTCTTTTCAAAAAAATGTAAATCCGTCTTTTGGGCACGAATTTTTATCAGTGCTTTTTTTGAAATCAATTTTTCAAATTTTATGGATTTTGAAGCAATGCCATTTTTCCTCGTCACTTGAAGTTCTTTCTTTTGAAATTGAGATAGATAAAACTGATTAATATTTTTTATATCATCAAAAACAAGAATGACATCTTGATCACTGACTTGTCGAACCCACCATGATGGTGATTCAGAATTCATGTGAGATGTTAATAGAGAAACATCTGTAATCATCTTAAAAGATTTAATCTTGAAGAGATCTAGAATCTCATTGAGCGAAAGCTCTTTTGAAATGTAATAAGTTTTTACTGATTTGCCGTCATCTCGATAAACGCGATAACTTTTCTTCTTGATCGACTCTGCTTGTGATTCATTAAAGTTTGGCTTCTTCTGATCTAGGTAAGAAAGATAAAACTGGGCCGTTTTATGCAAGATTTCTTGCAGTTCAACGCGATCAAGTTCGTAATTTCCAATCTCAGACCAATCTCCTAACAGTCTTTTCCCTCTAGAGCTAAGAAGGTATAAACGCGCGGGTTTAAAAGGAAGTGGCCGAAAATGGAGTTTAATGGGAAATCGAGCTTGTTCTTCGAGGACAATTGTTGCTTCAGTTGAAACGGCGAGGGATGAAAATTCTGAGAAGTACTCCCGGAAGGGAAAGGACTGTTCCCCGAGCACTAAAAGTTTTCGCGAGAGTTCGGAAAGTTGAATATTGTTATTCACTGAAAGGGAGTGCCTTTTTAGGCTTGAGAGACCCTCACTAAATTCGAGTGTCGCACTTATTTCATTTACAGGCATAATAAGAGAAATATTTTTGTCCCAAGGAGACAATTCATCTTTATTTAAAACCTGATCACCATCACTATCCGTATAGTCCTGCCCTTTAGGCATTGACAATTTTCCACATGAGACGATTAATAACAAACAGAGTAATTTTGCCATGTTTACGCTCCCGCCGTCATTTGATTGAGGAGTTGCTCAATTTCTCCCATACCCCAGAAAATAATTTTCCTTTTTTTAATGGGCATTTGTTTAACATTCCTTTTATGGACATCTGAGAGAAAAGTCTCAAGATTCGAGAGGAGAGCAAGAAATATCTTTTCATCTTTGCTGTCGAGTGCAATTTTTTTAAATTTAAAGACTCTGTTTGACTGGCATTGAATGATGGCCTCGATCATCTCAAGCGATTCAGCTTGTTTAGCGTCAAAACCATTAAGCTCATTTAAAACAATAGGTGAAATGCCTTGTTTAATCTCATAGGTTTTTCCATTGGTTTTTATTAGTCCACGAAAAATAAGTGATTGAAGAAGATTCTGACAAACGTGTTCTTTTAGGCCTGTTTGTAGGAGAATATCATAAAATCCTTTTTCTTTTGTATCGAGACATTCCAATATTGTTCTTTCAAGTGAGGAAAGTGTTTTCATTTTTTATCCTAGGCAATTTGAGTGTTAAAAGAGGTGTCATTAAATTGTGTTCTAATAAATCTCCTCAATTGGTTTTTTCTTTCGATGTATTGAGCGACTTGTTTCAATTCTTCCGATGTTAAAAGGAAGAGCGCATCCTCAAGAATCATGTGGATATTGTGTGGACCTGTTTTTTCCGTTAACTTCTGATTTATCACATCTTCGAAGGCCTCGAGTTCTCCGACTTTCATGGTCTTACCATTTAAAAGTCGGAAAACACGGGTAATTTGGATGTTGGTTCTGGAGGATGTTTCACGGAGGGTATCTTGAGGAAATAGTTGGCGGTAACGTTGAATCGTTCTTTGTTGCAAAGACATTATGAACTCCTTTGAAGGTCAGTGGTGACCCTCAAAGCAAAGCTCATGCCAACTTAGACGTTAATTTTGTGTTCTTGAAGAATGCGATAAAATGCCGAACTCGAGATTTTGAGCTCTTTGATGGAAGCTGTAACTTTCCCTTGATGGCGTTTCAAGGAGTCCTCTACTGCATTCTTTTCAAGCAGAGAAATGAGAGCTTTAAGGCCATGCTCTTGAATATAGTCCTGCCAACCCTTAAGAGGAAGTGTTGAGCCGGTGACTTTGCCTGAAAAAATCTTGTGAATGTCTTCCCGTTCAATGACGCCAGATGTTTGTTCTGAAAGCTGATCACAGACTTTCTTTATTTCCCGTATATTTCCTGGCCAATGATAAGTGATGAGCTCTTGAGTCGCTTCTGGCTTTATGACAAATCTACGAGGAGATTTTTTTTGAAAATATTTTAAGAGTGGCTCAATATCACCAGGTCTTTCTTGGATAGATTTTAGCTTAAACTGAAACCCGCTCAGTCTGTAAAAGAGATCCTCTCTAAAACTTTTATCGCGGATTTTTTCTTGAATATTCTCGCAAGTGGCACTTATCAAAGTAAAATCACTCTTCACTGGTGATGTGGCCCCAACTGGATAGAAGGTTTTTTCATCAATCGCCTTGAGTAACTTTTGCTGCATAGACTGTGGCATCGTCGCCACTTCGTCTAAGAAGAGTGTTCCACCATTGGCCAATTTTAGCTTCCCCTCTTTACGTGTGTCCGCTCCAGTAAAGGCTCCTTTTTCATGGCCAAATAATTCTGATTCCAAAAGATTTTCAGGTATTTCAGAACAGTTGAGATGTATGAACGATGCTTCAGGATGATTCATTTCATGGACCAGTTTTCCCAGTAAACTTTTACCACTTCCAGAGGGCCCTGAGATGAAAAGATTTTTATTTTTTAAATTAATCCCAAGCAACTGTTTGAGGTCTTTAATGGTTTCTTCATCTTGAGTGATAAATTCCTCTCTTAAAAAATAATCCACCCTGGAATTTTTATTCTGAAGAAATTTATTAATGTAAATGGGAAGCTGTTCTCTAATTCTAAATTTGGATAAAAAATGAGAGGCTCCAAGAGTGTAGGCTTTCTCAATCACTTCATCGCCTTCAAATGAGCTTATAACGATGCAATGAGTGCCCTTGCGACAAACATAAGGAATAATTTCAAGACCTGAATGGTCTCCGAGTTCAATGTCAGTGAGAACAATATCAAATGTGTACTGGGATAACTTTTCTTGTGCGGCATGAAAGTTCTCGGCTTCCTCGAGAACGGCCAATGGTCTAAGTAATTCTCGCAGGTTAAGGCGAGTGTACTTATCATCCTCAATTATCAAGATACTAAGCTTTGATTTCATGCGGGCCAAGGTTTAATCTAGTTTTATTCGGATTTCAAATATCACATTCGGAATCCGAATTTTTTACATATCAATGAATGGATGACTTATGCGAATTCTATTGGCCAAATCAACTCATGAAGCTGTTTCTATCGTTGCAACCATGGTTGCCGATAAACTTATGTCTCACCCAAATGCGGTCATCGGTCTGGCCACCGGCAGAACCATGGAGCCAGTTTATGCAGAGCTTGTTTCTTTGGCCAAATCCCGTAACCTTCAATTTCAAAAGACTTTCCTGTTTATGCTTGATGAGTATGTGGGAATCGATCAAAACCATCCTTCAAGTTTTAAAAGCTATATACAGCACCATCTTATGGTTCCTCTTAACCTTAAGGTGGATCAGATTGCCTTTCCTCCGATCCATTTGGTGGAAGCGGGAGAAGCTGGAGAGCAATACGAAAAATGGATTAAAGAAGCTGGTGGAATTGATCTTCAGTTATTAGGGATTGGAGTTAACGGACATATTGGTTTTAATGAGCCTGGATCGGCTATCGATTCTCGAACGAGAGTGGTTGAGCTGACTGAAGAAACACGTGAGGCCAATAAAAGTCATTTTCATGATGGTGAGACGCCCACGAAGGCCCTGAGTATGGGGATTGGTTCTATTTTAGATGGAAAGCAATTGATTCTTTTGGCCACTGGAAAATCTAAAGCTGATGCTATTAAGTATCTGCTCAATCATCATGATGATGAATTCTGTCCGGCGACTTTTTTAAAGTCCCATCCTCATTTCACTTTAGTTTTAGATCCAGACGCTGCTTCTAAGATTTCGTTAAAAATTTGACCCAGGTCTGCGTAAGCCGAAAGAAAATTTGTTGGTAATTTAATCTTTTTAAATTTTTCGTTATGAAAAAGTTGAATCTCATACAGAACACCAAAAGGATATTGAGGAACTTCGCCACCAACGTTCTCTATGATTTCACCGCCACGTCGAACGTTATCCATCATCCAGGCGGGCAGTCTTAAGTGATAAGGATTTCTTTCAATTTCTCCCACGTGCTCCATTAGTGCTTTCATTTGGAGCTCAACAATATCTTGAGGAACCTCTATCAAACAATTCGGCTTTTCTAATTGACCCCAGAATTCGCTCCAGGCCACAAGACAATTAAGCTTACTTCCTTTCAAAACTCTCAAGAGTAATTGTCCCGTTTTGATATGAGTTGGATGATGATCTTTAAGATGGGGAGCTATGATGAGCTGAGGCCGATATTTTAAAAGAAGAATTTTTAGTTCTTTGGCCTTGATTTTCCAATCGTCGCTAAGTATGTCCAGATCCATTTCTAAAAGATCACAAGCCTTGGTGAGTTCTTTCAGTCGCGGTTTTTGGCGAGTTTTTTTAGAGCCTAAGGTTACGGCGACATTAATGATGTGAGCATTATTCTCTCTAAGTAATCTTAGCCCTAGAGATCCAGTTATACTTTCGTCATCAGGGTGAGGAGATAAAATGAGAACAGTAAAGGGGAGTGAGGACTTAACAATGGACGAATGTGAGGGAAACAATTGAGAAATAGAGCGAAGGTAAGGGGTGAATTCCATTTCACCAAGCCTTCATTAAACGCGAGTGAGCGTTGTTAATACATAACAAAACGCTATCAGGATCAAAACAGATCTAATCATGTGGCCTCTCAATTGTGGTCTTGAGATCAATCTAGCAATCCGAAAAGGCCGTCGTCTAGGGGGGAAAAGGAGCAACTGATTCTCCCATTTGGCTTTCAACTAGTTACGCTTGTAATCGTCCTGTAAACGCACAATGTCATCCTCTCCGAGGTAGTGACCCACTTGGGCTTCGATCAAAATCAGGTCGACATTTCCCTGGTTGGCCAATCGGTGCTTGGCCTCTTTTGGGATGTAGGTTGATTCATTTGGCCCAAGTTCAAAGGTACGTTCATCAATGGTGACAGTCGCCTTGCCGTTGACCACAATCCAGTGTTCTGAGCGATGTTGGTGGTACTGAAGAGAAAGTTTTGCTCCAGGCCTGACCGTAATCTGTTTGACCTTATAGCCAGGATTTTCTTCCAGAATCGTATAAGTTCCCCAAGGGCGGTGAGCGGTGGTATGAACATTGGTCATTTCCAAATTCAGTTTCTTCACCTCTGCCACAATTTCTTTTACTTTTTGCGTGGATCCTTTTTTGGCTATGACAATGGCGTCAGTTGTATCGACGATCATCATATCCTCAACATCGATGGTGGAAATAAGCCGATTACTCCCAATAACAAGATTATTTTTTGAGCCAATATGTATCACGTTCTGAGACTGTGTATTCCCGTGAGCATCTTTGGGAAGAGCTTCATATAGAGCATCAAAGGAACCGAGGTCACTCCAGCCAATATCGGCCGGAACGACTTTGACGAGTTGAGATTTTTCCATGACAGCGTAGTCTACACTTTCAGACCGGATCGCTTTCATATCCTCCAAATTGATTCGAAGTGCTGGTTCTTTTCTTGCCGCCACAAAAGCTTTTAAAGAACTTTCAAAAACATCTGGAGCATATTTTTTGAGCTCACCTAGAAAGACACCAGCTTTGAAGCAAAACATCCCACTGTTCCAGAAGTAATTTCCGGCATTCACATAAGCTTGAGCAACATCCTGTGTGGGTTTTTCTTTGAATGATTTGACCTCAAACCCACTCGCTTCAATATAGCCATAACCTGTTTCAGCGTAGCCAGGCTTGATCCCAAAAGTTACAAGTTGATCTGTTTGAGCGAACTCAATCGCTTTTTTTACGACAGCTTCATACTCAGCTTGTTTTTCAATCAAGTGATCAGAGGGAACCACTAACATGATTTCATCTGGCTTCATGGCAAACGCAGCAATCGCAATGGCCGGTGCCGTATTTCTACCCACTGGTTCTAAAATAAAGTGATGGTTTTTATGAGTTTTTAATTGCTCTAATTGGTCTAAACCCATGAAGTATTGGTCTTGATTAATGACGACACTGAAGGAGTCAGCAAGCTTTATATTCCGGTGAATCGTTTTTTGAAAGAGGGATTCTGAGCCAAATAACTGGCAAAACTGTTTGGGAAATAGAGTTCTTGAAATGGGCCAAAGACGGGTTCCAGAACCACCACATAAGATTACGACTTGCATACCTCACTCCTTAAAAGTGGCTTAGGAAATACCCAGGGCCAAAGAAGCCACAGTGAAATAAATTAACAGTCCTGTGATATCCACAATGGTGGAAATAGCGGGACTTGCCACAACCGCCGGATCTCCACCCATTCGTCTTACAATGAGTGGAAGGCCGGCCCCTATGACAGCAGAAGAGACGACTTGAATAGCAATGGCCAATGAAATTGTAAACGCGACATAACCCATGGTGAATCCAGCGGGCAGAACTGAATGAAAAGAAAGAAAAGCAATTTTAAAATAAGTTAAAAGCGCGACAGAAAGAGAAAGCATGAGCGAGATTTTAGCTTCTTTATAGACAATTTTTGGCCAATCATGATCTTGAATCTCTCCGAGAGATAATGAGCGAATCACGACAGTCGCTGCTTGCGATCCCGTGTTTCCACCTGTCGCCGCCATCATCGGCATGTACATCGCAAGAATAATGAAAGTTTCTAAGACACTCTGATATGCATTGATGATCATTCCTGAGATAATACCAATGGCCGCCAGTGAAACTAACCAAACAACACGTTTTTTAAAATGGTGAAAAGAAGAAGTTTGAAGGTATTCATCATCATTCGGGGTGGTCATAATCCCCCCAAATTTTTCAAAATCTTCGGCTTGTTCAGCTCTGATAATATCAATCGCTTCTTCATGGGAGACGATCCCAACTAACTGGTTGAGAGAATTTAAAACTGGAATTGCCACAAGATCGTATTTACCAATTTTTTGCGCCACTGATTCACGGTCTTCATTCACTTCAGCATAGACAAAAAACTCATTGAGCATCTCTAAGACTTTGTCCTTAGGATCATGCATAACGAGATCTTTCAGAGTTACTAATCCCTTCATGACCATAGAATGATCAACCACATAGATGTAGTAGATCATATCTTTGGAGGGAGCATCAGTACGAATTTTCGCCAAAGCTTCGGCTGCCGTCATGTCAGCAAAGATGGTGGCAAAGTCGGTGGTCATAATCCCACCGGCAGTCTCCGGGGGGTAAGCCGAAAGAATAATAACATCTTCACGAACTTGCTTATCTAGGTAAGGGAGAAGTTCAATCTGCTCTTCTTTAGTCAACTCTTGGTATAAGTCGGCACGAATATCTGAGTACATTTGGCCGAAAATTTTAGCAAACGTTCGTCGGTCGAGGGCATGAAAAAGTTTTATTTGGATGGCCTGAGAAAAATCCGTAAAAATCCGACCCTGATCCTCAAGATCTAGCTTTCGAAGGTAATCGATGACTTCTTCGATTGGTTTTTCCTCCATGAACTCGGCCACATCCATGGTAGGTAGCTCTTCAAACATTTCAACGAGTTCAGCCGTCTTTCCTTGTTCGGAAAGGTCCTGGAGGAGCTCCTGATTTTCTGGTTCGAGGCTATCTTGATTCTCATCACTCATAAGTAAGGCCAATTCTCATTCTTTAGGTTTCCTTTATTCTACTTTAAACCTTTTAGTATCCATAGCTTAAACCTTCGTTCGAGGTGATTTTTTATTAAGGTAATTCTCAAAAAAATCGATAAGTCGATAACGTTTTCTTTTCTAATGGGTGAAAAATGAGCAATGTGAATATCGTCAAATTTCTGTTTAGGACTGAAGTTAAGGTGTTAAATGATGCCCTTAATCTCAAGACTCCCTATGAATCGAAAAGCTACGAAGACGCCGACCAATTATTGAAAAGTATCAGTGAAAATTCTGGCACAATTATTATCAGCAGCCTGAAAGATAAAAATGATTTAATTCAAATTGCAACATTTGCTAAGCTCGCAAAAAAAATCGCTAAGAACGCTGTCTTCAAGATCATGGTGATGAATTTTTCGGGAGATCGAAATTTCGAAAAAGCAATTGCACGACTTGGAATTTCTGATTTTATTGAACTGAACGTTCAGTCAAAAGCCCTTAGATTTAAAATTGATTTTGTCATGAAGACTGTTGCAGGACAGATGAGACAACTTCCTCCTGTCGGGGCTGCCCCCTCACAGAAGTCGCAAGGCAAAGAGGATGGAGCGCCTGCAGATAAAAAATATCCTGATCATGTCCCACTATGGACTGATGGTATTGACTGCGAAGATGATATTTGGCTTCTGAAAACAGAGCAAGATTGTAAAAAGGTCCTTTCAAAGTGGCTGGTTAAATTTATGGGGCCTAGTCCCTATGTTGCTAGTTGGGCCGATTCGGGGACACCAGGGGTTTGGAGATTTGATTTTAAAGATGAAAATCAAGTTTTTGTTTCAAGTGAGGGCGCCTGGTTTTTTAAAGGTGATCAAAAACCAGATTTTATTTGGAGTGAAAATAACTGGCTATTTACAGGAATGAGCTATGAGCTTTTCTTTAAAGCTGGTGATAAAATAATTCATCGACTCAAGAGTCAAGATCGGGTCCTGACTATTGCCAAAAACTCTGTTTACGCTAAGACAAAGACTCAAAAAATTATCGATAGTTTTAATAAAGAAGTTGTCATTAAGCGTGATGCCGAAGGTGATGCCGGTGAAGAGTCTATTGATAAAGATGCAGAGTTTTACCAAAATCTTCAAGGTAAAGGTAAAACAGACAATTTAAAAAGTGGGCCTTTGGCAGGAAAAGGCAAAACTTCGAACATAAATCATGCCAATCTCGCCGGTAACTTAGGAACTTCCCATCTAAATACTGATCCAATGGGCATGAATTTAAATCCAGGGGATAATAATTTAAGTAGTGATCCACTCTCACAGGCTGCAACTAAGAATCAAAAACATCCTTCCTTTTGGGAAGGCGAGCTTGAATCCAGTGAAGAGGATTTGGGTGGAAATCTCGATGGTCCTGCTTCCGAAGCTTTGCGCGAAGGTCAGGATCTTTCTATGGAGCCTGGTTCTGCCAAGGTGAATAAGTTTTATAAGAATCACAACGAAGCTGAAAAGTATGATGCTAAGGACATTGGTCATGCTCTCACTAAAGATGGTGTCGCTGATAATCTTCATGGGAAAACAGATCCACAATTTGGCAAAAAAGATGATGGAGATCTTTCAGGTGAGGGATCAAGTGGTCGTGTAAAAGGGAGATTAACGTCCCCCAATTTAAAGAAAGAGCACAACGATGAGGAGAAAGGAAAAGATCCTTATGGTGGGAGATCATCCACTGATAAAATTGATGGTCATTTGTCTTCTGCCAATAGTGACAAAAAACAAAAAGATGTCTCAGATAAAAAGCATCCAGCCCTAGAACGTGGCGACGCTGAAAAACAAAATGGTGCTGGGAAATCATCAACTGATAAAATCAACGGTCATTTATTTTCTCCACCACAAGAGAAGAAAGACGCAGAGGCTTCAGGTAAAACTGGCCCTGGAAAGTCTCTCGATGAGCTCGCGAAAACGGAGCCGAATCTTGGGGCCCCATCTAAAAATAAGCTGGCCAGACCGGCAGCTGCGAGTTCAGAAATAGCTGATGATCTACCAGATAATGTTCTTCCTTTTACGGGCAAAGATGAAGATCCCTTTGGTTTTGAAGAAGAGCTTCCAAAAGATCTGGAAGAAGCAGTTCAATCTGCAAAAGTTCTCTGCTTTTTAAGTCAAGGTGATAAAAAAGTAGAATGTAAACTGGATGATTATTTCGATGAATCTATTATGTTCAGTACCCAGAGCAATGGTCTTGAAGCTGACGCACCGGTTTTTTTGACTTTGAATTTTAACTACCTCAATAAGGACACGATTCTCAAGTTTGATGGAATTTTAAACGCCATTGAAACTGATGATGAGGGAACTCATTATTTGACAGTTGAAATTAATCCTGAAAATGAAGCCGTCTTTAAGTCTTTCATGAAGCTTTATCAGTCACGTCAAAAAAATATTAATCTCTTTATGAAAACCGCCAAAGGTTACTAGTTAACCTTTGGTTTTTATACTCACAGCGTGCGAATAGTGGAGTGGTTGTCTCGGGATAATTCATACATCTTCTTACCTTCGGTCTTCTCGTTTTACTAAATCCCTAAGATTTGATGTCCTTTCAGGTAATCGACATCTAAGGAGATAGGATATGTTGAACTGGAAAGGAAGCCTACTTGCCCTGGCCTTGGCCTCAAGTGCAGTAATGGCCGAAGACGCTTACATCGTAAGATTTGATTTAAATGAAGGAATGAAGAGCTACCTTCGCGCCAATCAATTTGATGTGACTGGTGTAAACTATAAGACTAATGAAATTGAAGCTCTCGTGACAGAAGAAGAATTTGCAAGAATTTCGTCTCAAAAATCAGCAGTAATTAAATTTTCATTCCCACAAAGTCTTTCAGCTAGTCCTGATGATGAATATAAAAATCCTGAAGAGATTACTGAATTTGTGAACGATATCCATGCGAAATATCCGGATATCACAACAGTGAAAGTCATCGGAAAAACTCTTGAAGGTCGAGACATTTTAGCGATTAAAATTTCGGATAATCCTACGGAAGATGAGAAAGAGCCGGCGATTCTTGTAAATGCGATGCACCACGCTCGCGAAGTGATGACTCCGGAAATCACAACCGACATGGTGGAATATATCGTTACAAATTACGGCCAAAAAACTGAAGTCACGAATTGGGTGAACAACACTGAAATTTGGGTTATCCCGATGTTCAACCTCGATGGTAACAACAAAATGTGGACCGAAAATTCCATGTGGAGAAAAAATACACGTGGTGGATACGGAGTTGATATCAACCGTAACTACCCTACAGGTTGGAACTCTTGTAACGGCTCAAGCTCTTATCAAAGTGCTCAAGACTATCGCGGAACTTCTGCTGCTTCAGAGCCAGAGACTCAGGCGATGATGAATCTTGTTGCGAGCATTAAGCCAGTCTTCAATATCTCTTATCACTCTTACTCTGAAATCGTGATTTATCCATTTGGTTGTCGTCCGCGTAAAACGCCGACAACAGAAGCGGTTGAGCAAGTTGGAGCTGAGATCGGAAAGAAACTTGATTATCGTCCAGGAACGGCTTGGGAACTTCTTTATAATGCTGATGGTGGAGACATTGATTGGATGTACACTGAGCATCAGGTCATTCCTTTTGTTATCGAAGTCAATAGCTCTAATCAAGGATTTCATCCGGATTATCATGAATGGAGAGATAAAACAGTTCTTAGAAACCGCGCTGGTTGGCAGCACCTCTTTGCGCGTTTGAATGGACCAAGCCTTCATGGTGCAGTTGATTCAAAAGACTACCAAGTCATTAAGCTTTATAAGCCAGGGACATCTCAACTCCTTCAGACTTATAAAATTAATCCAAATGGCACATTCTTCATCATTGTGAAGGCCGGAGTGTATGATCTCTCTTTCGAGGGAACGCAAGTGAAGAAAATGTCTAACGTAGATGTTTCTTCAAAAGTCAGTGTTAATTTTTAATTCCGAAAGGGCCTCTTTGAGGCCCTTTTTTATTTCTTCAACATCTTCTTTTTTTACATCTAACAGAAATTCTTTTTTCGGATAACAAGCGATAGCTATTCCTTCAGAGCATTTTCCAAGGCAACCACTGCGGATAACTTTTAATCCTTTTTGACTCTCGTCTTTTGACCACTTCTTTAGTTCATCAGTAAGTTCTTTGGCACCTTTGGCAAAACAACTTTCTTCCCCTGAGCGCTCATAATTACAAATGTAGACTTCGACGTTGGATTTCATAGATTCATTTTTCATAGATTTCCTGATGTGATTTTATCTAAGAGGGGGCCTTGAAGCATGACCACTGATGGTTTGGGAATTCCTCCATCAGGCCACTGGCTCGTTAATTCTTGTAGAGATGGACTTTCTTCTCCTGGGTGCTGAACGGAAAGAAAGAGTGTTTTGTAATCGGGAGAGAAGCATGGGCCAGTAAACTCAGCCTCTTTGGGAGCGATGGCAGCGCGAATAATTTTACCTTTATGTGTACCTGAACGTAGAAAAACATAGAGGGCATTATTTCCGAAGCCCTCATAGGGACCTTGTCCAATGGCATCTCCTGCGACATCGGTTGTGAACCAAAGGTTACCTTTTGGATCGAAGACCATGTTATCTGGGCAGGCAAATCCAGTGTTTTTTCCACCGGCGAGAAATGTTTCGTGAGTAAATTTCAGGCTACCCGGATCATTATCTTTTTCCGAAATTTTTAAGATCGAACCATAAAAGTTTTTATTCACTTTATTATTCGTGAGAGTGACAAGTACGTTGCCTGTGAGGGGATCAAACTCAATATCCTCAGGACGATCAAGGGGAGTGGCCCCCACCATCTTCGCTGCTTCTCTCATCCAGATTTGGACTTCCGTTTGGTTCTTAAAATTCTTTTTGAGAATGGGCTGATCCTCAATATTGAGAGAAATCCATTCACCTTTTTCAAGGCTAGCGACATAAAGTTTTCCAGACTCTAGTGAGGACTCAGAGTCGGAGATGAATTTATAAAAATGCTGATTGATCGTATCATCCCCGGTGTAGGCTACAATCTTTCCACTCTTGGCCTTCGTGACAGCAGCACATTCGTGAGCACAACGGCCAAGTGAGACAAGTTTTTTTGCCTTACCAGTCTTAGGTTCGATTTCGACCACCCAGCCATAGTGCTCTGGGGGAATTTTGTAAAATTCATTCCATCGTAACCAACTTTGCGTGATCACTTTTCCTGTTCGATCTCTTTCCCCCCAGAACATATCGTAATTTTCTTCACAGGAGAGAAATGTGCCCCAGGGAGTGTAGCCACCAGCACAGCCTGCGAGTGTTCCTATCGCGGTATTGGAACCCATGATTTTTTCTGGCCAGGCGAATGGTATTTCAGTGAATGAGGTGAGGCGACGGTTGTAAGGAGAGTTTTTGACCAAGCTCCAGCGATTCTTTTCTTTTTTTATTTCGATGATAGAGCCACCGACTTCCATACGTTCCAAATCTACATTTTCTTTTGTCCTCTGAGTGCCTTTGATGAACACAGGGTTAACTGATTCATGGTTTACCCAAAGCAAGGCGCTCGATTCGCTTAACGGATGAAAAGCGATGAAGTCATTATTAAATCCAAATTTATCAACCGAGTTAAGAGCATCACCCCAACGTAGAAGTATCTCTGAGTTTAAGCCTTCCACCAGACTCAACTTATCATCTAGCGAGGGGGCAAGATTAGGAAGATGAGGAGTAGGTAACTTATCAACTCCCGCTAGGAGTTGAGTCGAGACTTGTGTCCCAACACTGGCCAGGCCTAAAAACTGTAAAAAATCTCGACGTTTCATTCATTCCCCATTCTTTGAAATTGCCTATCCTATGATATAATAAAGACCTATGAAATACCATTTACCACTTGTGCTATTTGATCCTGAATGTCCGCTATGTCTTCGATTTAAGCAAGGACTTGAGTATCTTGATAAGAATCTAAATTTTGTCTCAGCTAGAGATGAAGTCGTTTATGGCCAGTTTCCAGAGTTAAGCAGGCAGGAATGTCTAGAAAAAGTCCATATGATCACTGAAGAGAATAAAATTCTGAAGGGGATTGAGGTGGTTGATTATCTTGCCCTTAAGTTACCTGGCGTCTCAAAATTTGCCTGGCTTCTCGAGACAGATCAAGGGCAAAAAGTGAAAGAATTTTTTTATCAAAAAGTAGAAGAATTACGAGAGATCAACCGCAAATCTCATGAAGAGTGCGATCAGTGCCCTCGTAAATAATTAAAAGAGTTTTGAAGCAATTTGTTGAATCGCCGTCGATTTTCCCATTGAGTAAAAATGCAGACACGGAACCTTGTGTTTCATAAGTTCTTTGGACTGGTGAATGGCCCATTCTACTCCGACATTCTTTACATCTTCATCGCTACGACATTTATCAACCGCTTCTATTAAATCATCTGGCATATCGATGAAAAAATTTCTAGGTAGATTAGTCATCTGTGATTTAGTGGTAATAGGTTTTATACCAGGAATAATAGGAACATTTATTCCCTCGGCACGACACTTATCAACAAAATCAAAATATTTTTTATTATCAAAAAACATTTGGGTGACAACGTAATCGGCACCGTTCTCAATTTTTTGCTTCAAGTATTTAAGGTCAGTCTTTAAACTCGGAGATTCAAAGTGTTTTTCTGGATAAGCAGCAACTCCAATACAGAATTTCGTAGGAGTTGGGTTTTGTAAATCATCCGAGAGGTATTCACCCTTGTTCATGTGATGAATTTGAGTCACCAGTTCATCAGCGTAGCGATGACCACCAGGTGTAGGCTCGAATGTCTTTTGACCCTTAATACAATCGCCACGAAGAGCTAAGACGTTATCAATACCTAGAAAATTGAGATCAATAAGAGCATATTCTGTTTCTTCTTTAGTGAAACCGCCACAGATGATGTGGGGAACAGTATCGACATTGAACTTATGCATGAGGGCCGCACAGATTGATACGGTCCCTGGGCGCTTACGGATTGATTTTTGTTCTAAAAGCCCATTAGGCATTTTCTTAAAAACAAACTCTTCCCGATGGTAAGTAACATCGATGAATTTAGGCTGAAATTCCATCAAGGGTGATAGATTATCAAAAAGTTTTTGAATACTTTCACCAGTACTTGGAGGAAGAATTTCCAGAGAAAAGAGTGTTCCCTTAGAATTTCTTATATGTTCAGTTACTTTGGCCATAATTACATTAAGTTAGCTGAAAGCCACTTCTCCATTTCTGTTATCGATCGATCTGTTCTTTTAGCATAATCTTCAAGCTGATCTCTGCCAATCTTTCCGACGTTAAAATAGCGAGATTCTGGGTGAGAAAAATACCAACCACTCACTGAAGATGGAGGAGTCATCGCCATGGATTCAGTTAGGCTGACTCCAATTTTGTTTTGGATATCAAGCATTTTGAATAAGGTTACTTTTTCGAGATGATCCGGACAGGCGGCATAACCAGGTGCTGGACGAATGCCTTGGTACTTTTCTTTAACCAAATCTTGAGTCGGAATTTCTTCTGTCGGGACATATCCCCAGTACTCTTTGCGAACTTTTTGATGAAGCCGTTCGGCAAAAGCCTCAGCTAACCGATCGGCGAGCGCCTTCACTAGAATTAAGTTATAATCGTCTTGAGCTTTTTCGTATTTCTCACAAAGTTGATCAAGACCAATACCTGAAGTGACACAAAAAGCACCAATGTAATCAGTTTTTCCAGATTCCTTTGGAGCGATAAAGTCAGCAAGGCTTGGATTCGGAGAATTGGCCTCTTCCATTGGTCGTTGTGAACGAAGCATATGCAGGGTGGCTTCTAGGCGAGCTTCATTACCTACTTGAAGCACTTTTTGATGCTTTCCGTGTTTCTCACAAGTCCATTCGTGAATTTTATCGTCAACTCCGTAAACAAGGATATCATCACCTTGAGCATTGGCCGGGTAAAGACCAAACACCGCTCTGGCCTTAAGGGATTTATTTTTTACAATCTCTTTCAGAAGAGTTTGAGCATCATCAAAAAGTTTTTTTGCTTCGGTCCCCAGGGTCGGATCTTGGAAAATAGAAGGATAAGTTCCACGCAATCTCCACGTCATAAAAAAGGGAGTCCAATCGATATAAGGTACGAGATCGGACAAAGGATAGTCATCCAGAACAGTCACCCCAAGTTTGATCGGTTTTTTTATCTCGGTCTTCGTCCAATCAATCTTGACTTTATTTTGTCTTGCCTCTGCAAGAGATATGGGGCGATCAACTTTTTGAGAAGCCTCGTGTTGCTCACGCATTTTTTGATATTCAATTTTTTGATCAGTATGAGCTTTTGCCAGTGATTGGATATTTAAAAATTTCTCCGCTACTGGTACAGCGCGAGAGGCATCTGAAACATGAATAATAGATCCCTCATAGTGAGGATCTATTTTAACAGCAGTGTGTACACGAGAAGTCGTGGCGCCTCCAATCAGCAAAGGTATTTTGAAATTCAATCGTTGCATTTCTTTGGCCACATGAACCATTTCATCTAAAGAAGGAGTAATGAGTCCTGAGAGGCCTATCATGTCCACATTTTGCTTCTTGGCCTCATCCAAAATTTTCTCGCATGGAACCATGACTCCCATATCGATGACATCATAATTGTTACAACCTAGGACCACTCCGACAATATTCTTGCCGATATCATGAACGTCACCTTTAACAGTCGCCATAAGGATTTTTCCATTCCTTTTCATTTCGGTTCCTGTTTTCTCGGCTTCAATATAAGGCTGAAGGTAGGCCACAGCTTTTTTCATCACGCGAGCTGATTTTACCACTTGAGGAAGAAACATTTTACCCTCACCAAAGAGATCACCCACGACTCCCATGCCTTTCATGAGAGGGCCCTCAATGACCTCCAGCGGGCGAGTCACTTTTTGCCTCACCTCTTCAGTGTCTTGATCTATATGATCGACAATACCTTTTATAAGAGCGTATTCGAGTCGTTTTTCAACTGGTAAACTTCTCCATTCTTCATCTTTTTTATCGGCTTTTGTCTGTCCTTTAATCTTACCTGCGAATTCAATCAGTCTTTCTGTGGCATCGTCCCGACGATTAAAGATCACATCTTCTACTAGAGACAGAAGATCCTGTGGGATATCGCTGTAAATAGGGAGAGCACCAGCATTGACGATACCCATATCAAGACCAGCTTTAATAGCGTGATAAAGAAAAGCTGAGTGCATCGCCTCGCGGACAACATTATTTCCTCTGAACGAAAAAGAGAGATTCGAAATTCCTCCACTGACTTTAACATAGGGGAGGTTCTCCTTGATCCATTTCGTCGCTTGGATAAAATCAACGGCATAATTATTATGCTCATCCATTCCGGTAGCGATCGTTAAAATATTCGGATCAAAAATAATATCTTCTGCTTTGAAGTTCACTTTTTCGGTGAGGATTTTGTAGGCCCGTTCACAGATCTCAATTCTTCGCTGATAGGAGTCCGCTTGACCCTTTTCATCAAAGGCCATGACAACCACCGCCGCGCCATATTTTCTCACAAGCTTGGCATGCTCAATAAATTTCTCTTCTCCCTCTTTGAGTGAGATAGAATTTACGATCGCTTTTCCTTGAACTCTTTTCAATCCTTGCTCAATCACGCTCCATTTCGAAGAGTCAATCATGATAGGAACTCGAGAAATATCCGGCTCCGAGGCAACCAAATTCAAAAAATGAACCATGGTTTCCTCAGAATTGATCATTCCCTCGTCCATATTGATATCAATAATCTGAGCGCCGTTTTCAACCTGGTCTCTTGCGACTTTGAGTGCCTCTTCATAATTTTTTTCAAGGATAAGTTTTTTGAAAGCGAGTGAGCCTGTAAGATTGGTTCTTTCACCGATATTGATGAAGTTAGAACCCGGAAAAATTTTGAGCGGCTCTAGTCCGGAAAGGCGAGGAACTTTCTCAAGATTTGGTAGAGGACGAGGTTCAAAATTCGCCGCGACCTCGGCGATCGCCTTGATGTGTTCGTTGGTGGTTCCACAGCATCCACCAACAATATTGACCCATTTATGTTTGAGGAACTCACCTACGGTTCCCGACATGTGTTTTGGAGTTTCATCATACTGGCCAAACTCATTGGGAAGACCAGCATTCGGATAAACTGAAATATGAAAAGGAGATTCCTTGGCCAACACTTCAATATAAGGCCGCATGAGCTCGGCACCTAGAGCGCAGTTGATGCCGATCGACAGAAGAGGATAGTGCGAAACAGAGTAGAGGAAAGCTTCAATTGTTTGACCTGAAAGAGTTCTTCCGGAGGCATCGGTAATAGTCCCTGAGACCATAACGGGCAGAGGCGATATGTTTTCTTTTTCAAAATAATTAGCAATAGCAAACAGCGCCGCTTTACAATTGAGAGTATCAAAAACAGTTTCCACTAGAAGAATATCTACTCCACCTTCAACGAGGAACTTTGTTTGCTCATAATAGTTTGCAACAAGCTCATCAAAATCCACGGCGCGGAAACCTGGATTGTTTACGTCTGGAGAAAGAGAAGCTGTCTTAGTCGTCGGTCCAATAGAGCCTGCGACAAAGCGGGGCTTACGAGGATTTTTTTTGGTAAACTCGTCGGCACATTTTTTGGCGAGTTTTGCGGCCACTAAATTGAGCTCTGGTACAAGCTCCTCCATGTGATAGTCACTCATTGAAATACGCGTACAGCTAAAGGTGTTCGTTTCAATAATATCTGCGCCGGCTTCCAAGTATTTATTGTGAATTTCTTCAATCACACTTGGTTTGGTGAGAACTAAAAGATCGTTGTTGCCTTTGAGGGGACTCTTCCAATCTTTAAAACGCTCGCCTCGATAATCTTCTTCCTGAAGCTTATATTTTTGAATCATGGTGCCCATGGCCCCATCAAGGATAAGAATTCTCTCATTCAGTTGTTGTTGAATTGTCACAAGTCGTCCTTCTCAATGGTGAATACACTAGAGTAATATTTGTTTACACGGTAAGTCAAGTGAAAAACCAATAATATTAGCTAGTTGATAATTATTTAGGTCAATTAACCATCTAGATTAGTTAACCTTTTGACTGACTTGCCGATAAAGGGAGAGTCAAGGAAGGTCCCAGATGAAATTCTTTTTTGTTTTTTTGGCCTTGCCTTTAGTGGCCTGGTCCCAAACGCCACAGCAGAACATAGAACTTGAGGATTATTTTAGTGATAAGGCCAGGTCGCAGATTCTTCCTTATTTAGAAAAGAAAATTAATAGTGGTTGTTCGAACCCAAGATCCTCGCAGCCAGCGATGGGAACAGAGGAACTTGAGTATCGTGTGAGTTCGCTGAAATTCCTCATGGAAGAAAAATTCTCCCAAGCCTTTAGCGAGAGCCCAAAAGTTAAAGAGGCCTTCTTTAAAGAGCTAGATAAAATCAAAGCTGATCCATCTTGCTTAGAGGACGGGAATACGTGCCGCTCAAAATTGGTCGCTACCAGTATTTATTATTATCAAAATTTGCGTCCAGATATTCCTGATTGTCATAAATACGTAACGAAACAGCCGATGACAAAGGGCTATGATAGTTTGTGCGAAATTGAGATAAAATATCGTAAAGAGAAATTGGACTTTTATGGAAGCGCCAATGGGGGAATGGATTCTCGAGGTGTTTATACAGACCAATTAACGAATCAGCTCAATGAGACAACTCAGAAAGTTCTTAGAGATGTCTTAAGTGTTACCATTGTTCCTCCTAAGAAGAAAAAACCTGAAGTGAAAGATCCCATAAGAATGTATAATTGTGATGATGTAGTCTCGGGAACTGTTTACCAATATCCTCTAAAAATGAATTTATATAAGGAGCCATTGATTGCCTTTGAGCCGGGAAAACTCTCACCTTCTATTTCCAAAAAAGTAGAAACATCTCCTTGCCTAGAGGAGAAATTAACTCTTTATTCCGAATTTATTCCCATGAATTTCGAAGAGGGGCGTAGCACGGTGGGTGTCGATCAAATTGACCCCGTGAAAACTAAGATTTTAAATTTCATCAATAATAACCCGAATATGATTTTCACCGATATTTCGGTCACCTCGAGCTCATCACGGACACCATTTTATTTGAGCAAAGGTGTAATCGATCCACAC
>CANFNX010000029.1 GCA_947448495.1 Bacteriovoracaceae bacterium
CATCTCAGGAAGATGTCGAATCAAAGCTCCCCCACCGGTAAGCACAAAGCCCCCAGTGATTTCACCTTGCAAATTCTTCTCCAAGATAACTTCCTTCACAACATTGAACAGTTCTTCTGCTCTTGCACCAAGAACTTCAGCTATATAGCCCATTGAGACTTCTCTTGGTCTGGTGCCAGAGAGGCCCTGAACTGTTATATAAGTTTCATTTAACTGGTTCTGATTTAGCACCGATCCGTGACTCAGTTTGATTCTTTCCGCCTCATTGTGAGGAATTTTAAGGGCCACGGCGAGGTCGTTGGTAAAGTGGTTACCACCCAGTGGAATGATCTGTGAATGGATGAGACTGCCTTCTTTCCAAACCGCAATATCCGTCGTTCCCCCACCAATATCAATCAGAACCACTCCTAGTTCTTTTTCCTCGCTAGAGAGAACAGAACGAGAAGAAGCAATTGGTTGTAAAATGACCGAATTGGCGTGAAG
Source organism: Bacteriovoracaceae bacterium (assembly GCA_947448495.1). GTDB lineage: Bacteria > Bdellovibrionota > Bacteriovoracia > Bacteriovoracales > Bacteriovoracaceae > Peredibacter. The sequence goes on from CANFNX010000029.1 coordinate 484, forward strand.
ACCAGCATGCTCCACACACTTTACAAGATTTTGAATTAGTGGAGTTTTCCCTGTCACAATGTGCACATTCACTTCTAGTCGTGATCCACACATTCCTATCGGATTTTTAATCCCAACCGTATTATCAACTTTAAATTCTTGAGGAATCACATGAAGGATTTCACGATCAGAGGGAATCAAAACGGCTTTGGCTGCTTCAATCACACGGTCAACATCAAGCTGATTAATTTCTTTATTTTTTACCGGAACAACACCAGAAGAATTGAAACAATAAATATGATTTCCTGCTATGCCCACTGTCGCAGAATCAAGATCCTCGATTCCCGCCATGAGTTTAGCTTCTTCAATTGAAGCTCGGATGGATTCAACTGTTTTTTCAATATTTACAACAGAGCCTTTTTTGAGGCCATGGCTCGGATGGGAACCAACACCCAAGATGTCTAAACTTTTTGAATTTTTTTGGGCAATGAGGGTACAAACTTTTGTAGTCCCGATGTCCAAAGCGACAATAACACTTTTGGTAGTCATGAGAGATTCCCTTCTCAAAATTGAGGCATCATGCCTCTCATAAATTCTAGATTTTGTCAGAAAACTTGACAACAACCTTTTTAGAATTTACCAGGTTGATACTTCCTGGATATCGTTTGTTTTTTTGAACGTAGCCAATAATTTTAGTGAGCTTACTTAATTTTTCTTCCCAAAGATCTGCCCCCATGAAAACACTCGTGGCCCGTGAGCCGAGAGCGAACACAATTGTTAGATCATTGTTTTTACTAAGAATAATCTCAGAAATTCTCTGTCTCTGATCTTTATCCATACGCTTAATAAACTGGGTTAGCTGTGTAGGGGCATCACCTTCTAGTTGCTCCATTGAGATCGCTAGCAAGGGAAGATGATGTAAAAGTTTTTTCTCTGCTTTCATTAAATTTTCATAAGCAGGATCATACATCTTAGCATTGTCACCTAGGACAGCTGAATAATGTTCTTCGCCATTACTTTTATAAACCTGAACCTTCAAAAGTGGCTGAGGACACTCGAGCTGTAGGCGCAAAGTTTTTATCACTGGATTATAGTTAATTCGATAGTCGGAGAGGAAATTCTTCTCATCTAATTTCTTTTCAAGAATCATTTCCTTAACTAACTTCAACGAATTTTTCTTCTCAAACTCTTTCATCACAAGCATCGCAAATGCAGCCGAGGACTTGCTAGGACATTCACCTATATAGGTTTTGTAATGAATATTTTTTTGGCTAAAAGTATTAGGCACTCCAGCCAAGACAAGAGAAGAAAGGCTCAACAATGATACTAAAAGAATTGACCACATGAATTAATGATAGGGGATTTTTACTTCCAATTCAAACTCTATTCCATAGAAGTGGTCCATTTCGAAATTTATCAAGTCCACAAGGGCTTTAAATTGATCCCAATTGGCCTTCCCCTTGTTCTCCATGAAGTTGCCATGCTTTGGACTGACCCTTAAATCCCCTATTCCGACCCCTTTAAGCTGGAGCAAATCAATCAGTTTCCCAGCAGGAAGTTCTTTCATAGGATTCTTAAAGACGCATCCACAATTCTTGGTAGCTAAAGGCTGGGTGGTTTTACGATAGTCGAGATAGTCTTTAATTTTTTGCGAAATCGTTGCATCAACTCCTTGATGAATCATGGTGGCACCAACAATCACTTCACCTGGCCGAACAAAATGATTCTTACGATAAGAAAAACTTTTATCGGTGATCATTTCTTCGCGCAACTCTCCCTGAGGAGTCACAAGTTGTACCTTCTTTATAAGCTTTCCAATTTCTCCCAGATTAGTGCCAGCATTCATATAAATAGCTCCACCTAAGGATGCAGGAATTCCCGTAAAGACCTCCCACCCTTTTAGACCAAATTTCACGGCATGGGCGGTGAGATAATTGAGTCCTAAAGAAGCGGGCAACTCATATTCATTTTTTTGAGTTTCTAAATAAGTTGAATTAAAAGAAAAATCTAAATGAAGGATGAGTTCTTCACATTGAGTGGGTAGGATTTGATTGGCCCCCCAACCAACAACTAAATACGGTTTTTGATTGGCCAAAAGCAATGGAAGAATTTCTTGAAGGGCCAAAATTGAGTGCACTTCAACTAAATCCCCTCGAGATCCTAATTTAAAGGTCGTGTAAGGCGCTAGATCAATGTCTTGAAAGAGAGTCACTTTTTCGATGGTTTGTATTTTTTTATAGAATTCATTCATAAGGAAAAAATATCACTGCTTAGACTAAATAGAAAGATTTCAAACAATCTAAATAGGTTAGCCGTTCAGCTGCCACAAGAAACTGTCGGATTAACAAAATGACATTTAGAAATGAGAACTGTGCCCTTTTTGATAACTTACTTAAATTGTGTATTTTTCTAAAATGGCTGACCCCACAGAACCTGAAAAATTTAAAATGAGTTTCAGTGAATTGGATTCAACAATTCATCAAGCTGAAGGCTGCACGTTTGTTAATCTAAGCTTAAATTTAAATTTGGAAAGGATGCTTTATGAAAAGTTCGCTTAAGTTAATGGTGACAGCAGTGACTATGTCTGTTTTAAGTAGCAGCTGTAATCTGCAGACACCTGCAACTAATTCTGACTCTACTGTATCAACCGGATTCAGCATGACAGGTTCAGGGCAAAACGCCGTCGCGCAAACTGATCTGCAAAAATTATTTTCTCTTTTTATCCCATCGGCGATGGCCCTAACTCCTCCACCTTTGGTAGACGCTAGTGGATCTAGTGTGATTTTAGATGAGGCGTGGATCGTGGTGAAAAATATTGAATTTCATACTCGTGAAAATGATGCCCTATCTCAAAACCAACAACCTACGACATCGAACGATCAGATTAATCAGGTCCTTAACCAGCTAGAGGATCAAGGTACTCAGAACAAGAATCCCCATATGAAGAGACCTCATTTTATCAATCTTTTATCAGAACAACCGGAAATGATGGGCCATACGCAAATTCCTGCCCAGGGAGTAAGACGGTTGAAAATGCTCCTGCATAAGTCAGATCTCATTCCACAGGATGCTCCTGAGGGATTGCGAGGCAACAGCATTTATATCAGTGGGTCCCTTAACGGATTGCACTTCTCGTTTTCTTCACCTGACCGAGGTGAATTTCGGATCAAAGGACCAAGGTCAGTGCAACCTGAGGAAGACAAAAACATGTTGGCGGTCATTAAAATTGCCAACCTTTTCAAGCAAATTGATTTTTCAGTTCTGACTGAATCAACTGATATTGGTCCAAATAATAGGATACCAGTTGAAAATGCGTGCCCTAGTATCGCTCCCCACGCTCGAGACCTTTATACTTGTATTAGAAATGGTTTAGAAGCCCACGCGCATTTTGGTAAAGATAATGGTGATCATGATCTGGATCAACATGATGACTGCGTGAATGATTCTCAACAAACAGTTGGCACGAACTAAGTAATAGACTTAACCATCTCGCGAATTTTTTTAGAAATCGCCCCTGCTCCGAGAGTGACAAAAAGATAATTTTTATCTTGGCGCTCTTGGAGCAGTTCCTTCATGCCCTCAAGACTTGAAAGATAATGCACATTCTTTCCTCTGAGTCTCATTTCAGCGACGAGCGCCTCAGTGGTAATGCCTGGAATCGGAGATTCAGAAGCAGCATAAATGGGCGTCAGATAAAGCTCATCTACCCCCTCAAAACATTCTTGAAATTCTTTCCAGAAATTTTGAGTCCGCGTGTACCGATGGGGTTCAAAAACCACACACATCGGCCGAGTATCAACATTACGAAGAGAAGAAAGAGTCGCCTTAATTTCTGTTGGGTGATGTCCATAATCATCAATCACGAGAAAGTTGTTTTTGAGATAAAGCTTTTCAAGACGACGACCGACACCTTGAAATTTAAGGAGTCCGGTCTGAATGAGAGTTAGATCAATTCCGGCCTGATGAGAAATGGCAATTGCTGCCAGAGCATTAGAAACATTATGTTGGCCCCACATTGGTGTTTTTACCGTGCTGAGTTTTTTTCCCTCAACATAGAGATCAAAACTTGTACCGGCAGCATTAATAGAAACATTTTTAGCGACATAGTCACCATCAGTTTCAATACCGTACCAAAGCACCGGACGCTTCACTCGAGCTTTGATCGACAGGCTGGTGGCATCGTTGGCATTCAATGCCACTCGACCATAAAAAGGAAGTTTGTTCACAAATTCTACAAAAGCTTCCACAATTTTTTCTTTAGTTCCGTAATGATCAAGATGATCATCATCAATATTGGTGACAGCGGCCATGATAGGATTTAACAAAAGAAAAGATCCATCAGATTCATCAGCTTCCGCGATGAGAAATTCTCCATCTCCCTTACGGGCATTTCCACCTAGATTACTAACTATTCCGCCAATGATATGTGTGGCATCTAGTTTGGCCTCATGAAAAATCGTCGCAATGAGACTCGTGGTCGTGGTCTTTCCATGAGAACCAGCAACAGCTATGCCAAATTTTAACCGCATCAATTCGGCTAGCATTTCGGCTCGTCTGATCATAGGAATTTTAAGTTCTAGGGCGTTTGCGAATTCTGGATTTTTGGGATCGATAGCCGAACTATAGACAATAAGTGTAGAACCTTCTACATGATGAGCAGCATGACCAATAAATATGGTCGCACCTTTTTTTTGTAAATTTTCTGTGACATTGGAAGCATTCAGATCCGATCCAGATATCTGATAACCTAAATCGAGCAGCACTTCGGCAATGCCACTCATACCAATCCCACCAATGCCAATAAAATGTAACCTTGTTGTTTTAAGCCATCCCAACATTTCTTTGTATCTCTCTTAGTATCTCAGCACAGGTGCTATTACCAGGATGAGGTGTCTGAGAGTACTTTAGACTAAGCTGAGAAGCCTTGACTAGAAATTCCTGAACCCGGAGTACGGCATCTGCATGAGGTATTTTGGGGTCAAGTACTTCCACCGTGAAGTCTGACTCCTCTTTGAATATTTGAGCATTATAATACTGGTGATTATCGGTGGCCTGTGGGTAAGGAAAAATTAAAACAGGTTTTTTAATAATTGCCAGTTCTGAAACAGTACTTGCCCCAGCACGAGCAATAATGATATCACACCACTCATATTCTTTTTGAATATTATCGATGTATTCCATAGGAGTGTAGTGAACAGTAGTACCTTCGCTTGGAATTTTCTGTCCGGCTCCTAATTGATGATGAATGGCTAAAGATGATACAGCAGGAGCTTTTAGGATTTCAAAAATGACATTATTAATTTGCGTAGCTCCAAGACTTCCACCAAAAACCAAAACTTTTAATTCTCCATCGAATGCCTTGACCGGAACTGGCTGAATGGATTTACGAGTGGGATTTCCCACAACTCTCACTTTATGCAAGAGGGCCTGAGAAAGACCTTTGGTTTTAGAAAAATGCACAAAAATTCTCGAGGAAATCCAGCCTAGGATTTTATTGGTAAGGCCCATGACAGCATTTTGTTCAATGATAAACACGGGAATGAACTGGAGAAAACCAGCTAAAAGGGTCGGGCCACAAACATAGCCGCCTGCTCCTACTATGATTTTAGGACGTTTTTGGAGATAGAGAAAAAATATAGAAAAAAAACTAATGAGGTTTTGAAGAATATTTTTAACCAGCGTAAAAGGATTATTCGTGCGCAGGGGCTTTGAATCCAAGTGACGGACATTTTCACCCTTGAAAAGTTTATAATCGAGTGGGCGCTTTCCTGTAAGATAGAGTACCTCAAAGCCCTGGTCTTTAAGCGCCTCTCCAACTGCTAAGGCAGCATTGATATGTCCACCCGTTCCGCCTGCAACTAATACTGCGTACTTCATACTTAATTAAAGGCACTTTTAAGAGCACCAATCGGTGATTGTTTGCCCTTACTTTTTATATCTTTTACATCACTCGGAGAAATCTTTATACAAGCAAAGATGAGACCCAGAGCTGCGAGGTTGGCCACCATGGAAGATCCACCATAACTGATAAAAGGGAGATTCAACCCCTTGGTCGGAAGCACGCCCAAAACCACACCCATATTTAAGAAGGCCTGAAAACCAATAGAGAAAATAATCGCCGACACCATGATACTTCCCACTCGTGACTTCAGTGACACGGCCATTTTAAAACCTATAAAAATAAAACTCACAAACATGATGGCCGTAGCAATAACTCCAATAAAACCAAGTTCCTCACCCACTACAGAGAAAATGAAATCGTTATAAGCTTCCGGAAGATAGAAAAGTTTCTCATTACTATTCCCAAGACCCTGACCAAAGAACGATCCATTGGCAAATGCGAGGAAAGATTGAATCACCTGGAATCCACTGCCACGTGGATCCTTCCAAGGATCAAGAAACGTTAAAAGTCGCTTCATCCTGTAGGGAGCCGAAATCAAAATCCCAAAGGCGCCAATAAAACCAGAAATAAGTGTGGCATAAAAGTATTTGCGCGGAAACGAGCTGAGAAAGGCGATAAATCCAATGATCATGGACGAAATAAAAAACGTTCCAAAGTCTGGTTGTAAAACAAAAATACCAAGAGGATAGACTAGACCAGAAAGGTAGATCACTCTCTGTTTTGGCGTATAATTATTGAAATTTTCAAAATAGCGAATAGCGGCCAACATAAGTGTGTATTTAAGAAACTCACCAGGCTGAAGGTTCATAAAGCCCAGATTTAACCAGCGCTTCGACCCCTTCATCATCACTCCGATACCAGGTACGAGAGTCAATGTAAGTAAAAACCCAAAGAAAGCATTAATCTTATAGGCCTGCTTATAAAGATAGAGAATTTTAAGCTTTGAAAAAACTAAAGCGACACCCAAGCCGAGTGCAATGAAGATAAGTTGCTTAGAGAGGAAGAAGTAACTGCTCCCCATATTCTCTGTGGCGTACATGTAACTGGCCGAGAAGACCATAATCACACCAAAGAGATTGAGAAAGAAAACATTGATCAGGAAGTAATTGGTTAACTTTTCTAGTCGGTTAATTGCATCTTGCATAGGTTACACCGGAAATGGGTTATACATTTCCAGTGTAACATAGGACATTAAAGTTGGAAGATGAGTTTCTTGTAGTAATTACCTTTTTCTTCGTAATCACGGAAAACATCGGTGCTGTCATTGCCTGGACACAACAGAATCGTATCTCCAGTGCGAGACTTTTGATAAGCAAGTAGGACCGATTCATCAAAAGAGCCCACAAGATAGGTCTGAGTGACATCTCCAAGAACTCTATTCATCGTTTCTTTCACTTCACCCACAAGAACTAAAACACGAACTTTCTCTTTAATAATATTGGCGTACTTATCGAACGCAATGCCTTCGATTTCTTTCCCGCCGGCGATCAAAATGACAGGATCCTTGAAGGCTTCAAGTGACACCTTAAGTTCATCCATCGTTTCAGATTTAGAATCGTTATAAAAACGCACACCATTTTTTTCCACCACAAATTCAAGGCGGTGTGGAATCCCAGGAAATTTCTCAATACAATTCTGGATCGAAGCATCTGAAACTTTAAGCGCCTTACAGGCCGTAATAGCGGCCATGAGGTTTTCACGGTTGTTCACTCCTACAATTCTCATATCAGTGACTTTAAATTCAGAGTGATAGTGAATATTTGAATGAATACGCTTATCGTGGAAATGAGTCCCTTGGATTTCAGAAATCACACCCATAGAAACAAAAGACTTTCTTGAGTACCAAAAAGTTTGTGCCTTAGAATTTCTAAGAACCGAGTTTGTCGCTAGCTTATCAAAATTCACAACAAGATAGCTCTCCGGACCTAAATCTCTTGCCACTTTTAGTGCTGTATCCAAGTATTCAGTCGATGTCTTAAAACGACCCATCAGATTTTTTTCTTCAAGATTCGGGTAAATCGCCATCACAGGTTTGAAATTTTCAATCGTCTGAAGTTGAAGTGGTGAGACTTCAATAACACAGTAATCCACGTCATCTTTTCCCTGACTGGTTAGGAAATTGATAAAGGGCTCTTCTGAAGTTCCGCCAACAAAAACATTCTTTTTATCAACCTTTAATGTGTATCCAATCATATGGGCCGTAATAGTACGTCCATAACTGCCACAGACTGCAATAACTGGCTTTTTGCAATTTTCGTATGCAAAAGCGAAATCAGAATACACAGCACGACCATGCTCACGTGCCACTTTTAATTGTGGTAAATTCATATCCACTGAAGAGGAGTAAACAACAATGTCTGCATCAATGAAATCTTCGTCTTTATGCTCACCCAGTGTCATCGTTGGAGTTGGGTTAATTTTCTTAAGACGTTTGACTTGTTTGTTCAAATCAAAGATCGGCTTTATATCTGTGACCTTGATTTCACAACCAAGTTGGTTAAAAAGATGAATGAGTGCGAACCCTGTTTTACCAAGGCCAACAACAAGGACCTTTTTACCTTTATATTTTTCCATAAGGACTCCTTAAAAATTATCTAAGCTTTAAAGTTGAGAGAGCAATGATCGCAAAAACTAAGCTGACGATCCAGAAACGAACAATCACTTTAGTTTCGGGCCACCCTAAAAGCTCAAAGTGGTGATGAATGGGTGCCATTTTAAAAACTCGTTTTCCGCGGGTTTTAAATGATACAACTTGAATAATGACCGAAAGGGCTTCAATGACAAAAATCCCACCAATCAAAACAAACAGTAATTCGTTTTTTGTCAGTACAGCAATGGTTCCTAAACAACCACCAAGTGAAAGTGATCCAACGTCACCCATAAAAATTTCAGCAGGGTAAGCGTTGTACCAAAGAAATCCAACGCCAGCACCAATCACAGCAGAAACTAAAACCAATAACTCACCAACATCAGGTACATGAGGAATATAAAGATAATTAGCTAATTCAGCATGACCAGCGAGATAAGAAAGAAGTCCAAGAGTCGCAGCAGACGTTATTGTAGGCCCAATGGCCAGACCATCAAGACCATCAGTAAGATTGAGAGCATTAGATGATCCCACGATTACAAAAGCGGCAAACGGAACATACCACCATCCAAGGTCGATCACAGCATCTTTTACAAAAGGAATATAAAGTTGGGAATCTGTGACTTCAAATTTAATCATGACAAAACTGGCCAAAAGAGCTGTCGAAAACTGCCATACGAGCTTTTGACGTGCACTAACACCCTTTGAATTTTTCTTGAGAACCTTGAGGTAATCATCCAATCCGCCCAAGAAAAAATAAGAAACAGTCACGAAAAGGGCGATAAGAAATGGAAATGACACAAAATTACCGCAAATAGCGCAGGCCATAACGGCACTTCCCAAAATAAACACACCGCCAAAAGTTGGAGTCCCTTTCTTTTTCTTGTGTGATTCTGGGCCTTCTTCACGAATTGATTGTCCGAATTGTTTCAATTTCATTAAAGCGATGAATCGTTTGCCCCAGATAATAGAAATAGCAGTCGCCAAAATAAACGCCAAAAAAGATCTAAAAGTAATGTACTTAAAGATATTGAATAGATGAATAGATTGACTTAGCGGGTAAAGCCAATGAAAAAGCATGTTTATCCCTTTAAAAAAGATAAACTTAAGTTATATCGAAGAGTGACTCTAATTGTAAAGAGCGAGAGCCTTTAATAAAGTGAATTCTATACTTCTTTAAAATTTCTGATCGATATTCAGGCTTGAAAGATGCCGCACTCTCTTTGCCGAATCCCTGAGGGAAACCCTCGAGATAGTGCTGAGAAAAGCGTCCAACAAAATAAACATGTTTAAATCCAAGTTTTTGAATATAGGCGCCAACTTCTTGGTGATAACGAGGAGTAGAGTCCCCTAGCTCATTCATGTCTCCCAAGACCACACAGGATTCATCCAAATCTAACCCCTGTTCCAAAACACTCTCTTTAAATCCTTCAAGAGCAGCCTTCATTGAAGATGGATTCGCATTATAAGCGTCTAAATAGACTGAGCGCCCCTCGAAATCAATCCATTCAGATCTATTCTTGGTTGGTCTAAATTCACTCGCTGCTTTTAGGATCGCCTCTTGCTGCTCAGGAAAAAAATGGGTTGCTATAAATGCACATGTAATCAAATTGAGTTTATTGTGTCGGCCTGTAATTTGATCATTCGTAGCTTTTATCAAATGCCCTTTGAATTCAATCGTGGCACCATTTTCTAAAAAACTCACCCGCGCAGAAACATCACGAGATTCACCATAAGTAATAGCGCCATGAAATGGAATCAATTCTTTCAGGTAGTGATCATCTTTATTAATGAGATAGAAGCCCTGACCTTGAGTTTGATCTTTCACAGCTTGATGAAGGAAGCCCTCTTCAAGAAACACATTATGCTCATTTCCGAAAAATTCTAGATGTGTTGCACCGATATTGGTGGTGAGTCCAGCATTTGGCCCAGCGATATCGCAAAGAACTTTGATTTCTCCTGGATGGTTACTACCCAGCTCAAGCACCACCATCTCTGTTTGCTCATTCACTTGCAATAAAGTTAAGGGAACACCCAGGTGATTATTATTATTTTTTTCAGTCGCTACAATTCTATTTGGACGAATCGTTTTCAAAATAAAAGAAAGCATTTCTTTGTGAGTGGTTTTCCCATTAGATCCAGAAATCGCAAAAACAGTGTGCTTAGGATCTGATTTTTTCCATTCTGTAATATGCTCATGGGACAATTGTTGTAAAAATGTCACAGAATCTGCAACAGATAAAAAAATCGTGTGAGGATATATCCCTTCCAAAGCCTTTACTTTAATCTGGTTTTCTTCACTGTCTTGAAAAACAACCAAAGGACATTTCGAATCAAGCAGATGGGTTATCACATCTAATGGATTAACCTTGGCCCCAGGAATCGCTACAAAAGCAGAGGGATGATGATATTTTCTAGTGTCTGTACAAAAATCTAACTTTTGATTCAGTTGGAGGGCCTGAGGTAATAATGTGATAGCGGAACATTTTTTTAGATGTTGAAGAGAAATCATGGTGCATTCCTTGCAATAAAATCGTTAACTTCACCGATGTCACTATAGGGGTGCTTCACCCCGTGAATCAAAATATAATCTTCGTGTCCTTTACCGGCCAAAAGTAAAACCTCACGGGAAGTAAGTTCTGAAAAAGCTATTTTAACTGCCTTCGGTCTTTCTGTAATGCTTTGAACTTTTTTATTTTTTATGCCGACCAAAATATCTGCAATGATCTGGTCAGGATTTTCTGATCGAGGATTATCGCTGGTCACATAAATTTCATCAGCAAATTTGGCCACAACTTCTCCCATGAGAGGTCGTTTCGTGCGATCTCGATCCCCACCGCAACCAAATAAGACTTTTAATTTATAATCGGGAAAACTTTCCTTAATTCCTCTACAAATATTTTCTAAAGCATCAGGAGTATGAGCAAAATCCACAACTATATAGTTTGTTTTGTAGGGACGGATAAAAAAGCGTCCATCCGGGGGTATGAGTTGATCAATTCTATCTTTTACAGAAACATTAAAAACATCTTCAATAAGATTGACGGCAACCTCGAGATTATTCTTATTAAATTGGGCTTTAAAAAAGATTGGAAGTTCCATCTTTAACTCAGTGGTCGCATGAGTTTGTGCAGAAACTAGACTTAACTTTTGAAATAGTAATGTTTGTTCACGTGGTACAAAAAGACTTCCGTGTTTTTTTAGATGTTTAAATATGAGACACTTGCATCGAAAATATTCATCCATTGTCTTATGATAATCCAGATGATCTTGTGAGAATGATGGCCACCCAGCTCCATCAAACTGAATCTCATAAAGCCTCTCCTGAACAAGAGCATGAGAACTAGCTTCCATCACACAGAAATCTTTATCTTGTCCGTATCGAAACAAGAATTTCCTTAAATCCATATAACTCGGAGAAGTTAAACCAAAATCTTGAATCGTATGATTGTACGTTCTCACACCTAGTGTGCCGATACTCAAGCCATTTTTTCCAATGAGGTGACCTAATTGTAAAATTAAGTCCGTCGTAGTGGTCTTACCATTTGTACCAGTTATTCCAATCATTTTCATGGTTGGCAAAGGGTAGACCCAATCTAAGATTTGTTTTTGAAGTTTGTGCCATTTATCTTCAGAGATTATAGAGCAATTTACTGGTAGTTGATCTATTTCACGGTTTGTAACAAGCCATGCAAACTTTGAAGATTTTATTCTCTCACGAAATAACACTTCATCTTTTGGAAGTGGGCCAATTTTATAAAAGAGCAGACACTCATTATTGGAATCCTGAGTCCGCCATTCCACATCTGAAATGATAAGATGAGGGTCTTGTAGATTTAAGAGTTTAAGTATTTCTGCATTATTCGACATATGTTGGAGCTTCGAATTGCAGTCGAACATTCGAATTCCCAGCAATGGGAGTCCCCGGTTCCACAGATTGTTTAGTGACAACCCCAAACCCGTTCATTTCAATCTGAATCGCCCTCGACTGAGCTAGATCAAGAGCGCTTGATTTATCCATGCCTACAAAATTAGGCATAAAACCTGGTGCAAAAGATTTCTGAGTTGCCGCTTGTTGAGATTGGACCGTGTCCATGTTCGCTTTATTTGACTCTTCATCATACTTCGCAAATTGAGCAAAATCTTTTTTCTTATAAAGAATATACTGCATAATTTTTTTCACCACAGGGGCCGCAACCACATTCCCGTAATAGCCATTCGCCGTAGGATGATCCACATAGGCCATCACGACAAATTTTTTATTCACATTGACAGGGAAGCCAATAAAACTCGCAATATAACCTTCATATCCACCACGTGGAGAAACTCTTTGGGCGGTGCCTGTTTTTCCAGCAATTTCATAGTGTGGAATAATAGCACTTGTCCCTGTTCCATCACTCACTGCTTTCACAAGCATTTTCGTAATACTGGCAGAAGTGCTTTCATTTAAAATTTTATTTTCTTTTATCAACTGGCTTTTTACTTGTTTGAGAAGAGTTGGCGTGACAAGGTATCCGCCATTGGCAATAGCTCCATAGGCACGAAGCATTTGGATCGCTGTCGTCGCAACACCCTGACCAAAGCTCGTATTACTTAAACTTAGAGGTCTTACTTTATCGTTCATCTTATAAGGAACAATCCCTTTTGACTCTCCACGAACCTCAATTCCAGTCTTTTGAGCAAACTTAAACTTATCCAGAGTTTGGCGGAGTTTTGGATACTTTAAACTGAAAGCTATCTTTGTTGTTCCAACGTTAGAGCTAAATTTTAAAATATCCCCGACCGTTAGCCATTCAAATTTTTCATGAGATTCAGCTTCTGAAACCCAATGGTTTTGCACACGCATCTTTCCATTTTCACAAAAGAACTTTGTTTCGGGTCTGGCGACTTTGTGTTCAAGAGCAGAAGCAATTGTAATGGTTTTAAAAATTGACCCTGGCTCAAAAGGGTCCGTCACAAACGATAATTTTCTATATTCTTGGGGATAAGAAGAGGCCTTGTTCGGATCAAAAGTTGGATAGTTTGCTATCGCAATGATCTCTCCTGTTTCAGCATCCATCACCCCAGCTCCGCCACGATCGGCCTGGTGATACTCAACGGCTTCTTTCAAATAACTTTCAAGAGCGCCTTGTATATCCTTATCGAGTGCCAGGTGAACATCATCGGCTACCAAATCAGAAGATTTCGTTTCATATTTAATAGGTCGGCCCTTGGCATCCCTAATATATTTCACAATTTGCGGTTTTCCTTTGAGTTCTTGATTCAAACCAAATTCAATTCCTGCGAGACCTGTATTATCCACTCCAACGAAACCTAGGGTTTGTGCCATGAGGTCGCGATTGGGATAAACTCTCTCGGAGTGAGACTCCATGAAAATCCCATCTAATTTTTTTATTTTCTGTAACTGACTATCCGAGAGACGAACTTTTCTCGCCAGCCAAGTGTACTTATTTCTTTTTTGAACGACTGACTTAAGCTTTGTAAAAGTAAGCTCAGGCACTATTTTCGATAAACCTTTAAGTTGCTGATAGAAATGCGTGTTTTTATTTTTTGGGATTGTGAATAGATTATAAACATGAACATTGATCGCCAGCGGACTCCCATTACGATCTAAAATGTTTCCACGATTTGGATACTCTTTAACTTCTCTTATGAATTGGCTCTTTGCATATGAGAGAAGTTTTTCTTTATTCACAACTTGAATATAGAAAGCTTTGCTCACAACTACGGCAAATAAAAAACAAAATATTAAGAAGCTAAAAAATATGCGGTTCTTCACATTCAGTCCTTAAGGAATAAGAATAATCTGTTCTGGACCTGGCTCTTTTAATCCATAAGTCGCAGCAAACTCTCTTAATTTAGGAACTGACATGGCACGAGCACGTTGTGCTTTAAGTTCTTTATTGGTGATGATAGCTCTATCCATTTTTTGATTTATGATATTAAGCGAATAGGCCTGCTCAATACCCTTCATACGAAAAGCTACAAAAAGAACAGCGAGAATAGTGAAAGTGAGAGTAAAAGGCAACGCTTGAGGATTGAAGAGGAACTCAAGCAAGCGATTGTTAAAAGTGATTTTGGAACCTTTTTTTCTTATGGCCATCAACCCTCCCTAGTTGAGTTTCTCGTTTTAATAAACGAAGTTTTGCACTTCGTGAACGAGAATTTTCAGACAGCTCTTCATCCGTAGCTGTGAGTGGCTTCTTAGTTAAAATTGTAACAGGAAAATCTTCTTTCTCCACTAATTCTTTAAAGCTGTGTTTTACAATTCGATCTTCCAAAGAATGGAAACTGATAATTGCCAGCACTCCTCCCTCTGAAAGATATGGCAACAATTTTGGTATGGTATTTTCCAGCACTCTCAATTCGTCATTCACAGCAATTCGCAACGCCTGAAAAGTTCTCGTTGCTGGATGAGTTTTTCCATGACGGTCCTTAGCAGGGTAAGCGTGAAAACAAATGTTCTCTATTTCACCTGTAGTCTCAATTTTCTTTGTTTGTCTGAGTTCACAAATCTTGGCGGCAATTTTTCGCGACAAGCGTTCCTCACCATAATTAAAAATAAGGTCAGCGATCTCTTTTTCAGACAGAGAATTTAATAAATCAGCTGCCGTTGGTGTATTTGAATCCCCGTAGTTCATGCGCATATCAAGGGGGGCGTCAGCACGAAAACTAAATCCACGTTCCATTTTATCAAACTGGTGTGACGAGACCCCTAAGTCCATTAAAATGCCCGCAAATTTTCCCTGCATATGATTTTTTTCGCACCAATCAGGAAACTGCTGAAAGTTCATCGGGAGTAAATGAATAGAACCATCTTTGCCCCTACGCTGAATATTTTCTAATCCATTTTTTAAAGCATCAGGATCTTGGTCAGTAGAATAAACCGTAGAACCACCCACGTGGTCCGACAGGGCAAATGTATGCCCACCGGCTCCAAAGGTCAGATCAGCAAATATTTTAGAACCAGAGGCCTTAGAACCTTGTTCCAAAGCCTCGAGGCATTCTTTTAACATGACTGAATAATGGGATAAGTAATCGCTCATTACTTAAGAATAACTTCTAAAATCTCTTTGTGGGAAGTTTTTAAAAGCGAAGGGTCTGTCATCACGGCGTATTGATTTTCAGATGTGTACTGAACTGGGTTCTTAACGAGATCTGGAATCGCCTCAACCACAAATTTTTGGGCCGAGATATAATTGGATTTCATGACATCCATAATTTCTTGGACCGTACAGTGCTCTTCTTTCCAGCAATCATAATCCGTCACCATCGCCACTGTAGCATAGGCCATGCCAGCTTCCTTCGCCAGAAATGCTTCAGGGACATTGGTCATCCCAATCACTGAGGCACCGAAGCCACGATAGATTTTTGATTCGGCTCGAGTAGAAAATTGCGGCCCCTCGATACAAGTGTAGCTTCCACCAAAATGCGATATTACACCGGCACGCTGGCAGGCTTCATAAAGACGCTTCTGCAATCCTGTTTCAA
Source organism: Bacteriovoracaceae bacterium (assembly GCA_947448495.1). Classification (GTDB taxonomy): domain Bacteria; phylum Bdellovibrionota; class Bacteriovoracia; order Bacteriovoracales; family Bacteriovoracaceae; genus Peredibacter. Next base: position 16,443 of record CANFNX010000029.1, read on the forward strand.
CAGGGTTAGCTGCAGAAACATGTCCCACCATGCCTTCATCAAAAAAGCTGCGCTTTCTGAGACCTTTGGTCCAATCAATAAATTGATCAACTAACACGAAATGTTTTGGAGCATACTGCTCTTGGAGCGAACCCACGGCAGAAATACTCACAACCGTATTCACACCAAGTTTTTTTAGAGCATAAATGTTGGCGCGATAATTCACTTCAGAAGGAGTGAACTTATGGCCGATGCCATGCCTCGGAAGGAAGTAGAAAGACACTCCCTCGACTTCACATTCCATTAGGTCAGCACTTGGCTCGCCAAAGGGAGTTGTAACCTTGACTTGATTTTTAACTTTGATGGCATCGAGTTTATAAATTCCCGAGCCACCAATCACGGCAACTTTGATATCTGCCATATTCACCTTAGGCCATTAGACCAGTGAGATCGACTACTTTTCCAAGAGACTTTGATTGTCTTCCTGAAAAACTACTTGATTCATCACGCTCAGACTCTTCTTTACACTGAATACACATCTCAGCTGTTGGCCGAGCGAGTAAACGCTCAAAACGAATCCAATCCCCACAGTCAGAGCATAGGCCGTATTCATCTTTATCAAACTTCTTAAGAGCTTTTTCAATTTTCTTAGCATAGAAAACTTCACGATTTCTAAATCTAAGTAAGTGGGAATTTGTGTAGTCTGTGATCGACTGCTCAACTTCATCACTCCCTTCAGGGATAGCGAGTTCAACATTAGTTGCATTCACTTGATCATTAAAAACAAGACTATTTTTTTCCTCAAGCAATTTGTTCTTGAGTGTATCAAGTTGCTTCTTAGTAAGTGCTTTAACTTTTTCGGCCATGGAAAAACTCCTCTCGTTAAACTACTCCAGTCCACCCTTAATATTAAGGAGCACTGATTTTGATATCATTTTTAGTGTTTCAAATACTCCATGCCCTTGAGATGCGATAGCCTCAAATGCAGGATTTTTTCTTTTATTTAATTGCAGCTGCAAATCTTCTGCCGAAACGATGTTAGGTAGATCTCTTTTGTTCCACTGCATTACCATAGGAACTTTATTTAGATCATAACCTTGTTCCAGTAAATTTTTCTCAAGTCCTAAATAAGACTCGATATTAGCTTCCATTCTCTCAACTTGTGAATCGGCCACAAAAACGATCCCATCCACACCTCTCAGAATAAGTTTTCTGCTTGCCTCATAAAAAACTTGGCCAGGAACAGTGTAGAGATGAAAACGCGTTTTAAAACCGCGGATTTCACCCAAATCCAAAGGCAAGAAATCAAAAAACAACGTACGCTCATTCTCTGTATTGAGAGTGATCATTTGTCCCTTGTTTTGAGAACTCGTCTTTTGATAGATATACTGAATATTAGTGGTTTTACCGCCAAGACCAGGACCGTAGTAAACAATCTTACAGTTAATTTCTTTCGTATGATAATTTACGAATGACATATTACATTCCACCTAAAGAAAACAAACGGTCCATTTCGACATCGGTGATATCCTGGAACAGGTAACCTTCACGAGTAGCAACTGTCGCCTTTAAGACGGTTGGAGTTGCCTCAAACATCGTAACGAGTTCTTGTTTAATCAAAGAAATCTGACGCTTTAAAAAACCTGGGTTGGTGCAATTTTCATAAATGGCACCTAAAAAATATCTTTTTCCTCCGGCCATCAAAGGAAATAAATATATTCCTTGGGACGTGGTATCAAAGCCAAAACGAAATTCCATCATCTCCTCGTTATGCCCAACGAGATTCATCAAGGCTTCAGAGCCTTGCCATATACCGCTAACCAGAGCAGCAACTGAAGTTGTCGTTTTATTCTGAACAGAATCGTAGATCGTGATTCCATCCTCGCGAGTGACAAAAAGCCTTGCCTTGATCCCAGGTAACTTGGGATCTAGCGATAACTTTACTTTTTCAATAACCGTTAACGTTTTCATCAAAACCTCTTGCGATTTTCTAACGCTTTCGTAATCGTCATCGGATCGAGATACTCAAGACTTCCACCTATCGGAATACCAAAACCAATTCTTTCAACATTAACTGTTTTAGGGAGAATAGATTTAAGAAATGAGCAAGTAGCATCACCCTCTACAGAAGGATTCACAGCAAGAATGACATCCTGAAATCCTTTGCTGATAATTTTCAATTTCAAATCATCTAGCTTTAGTTCATCAGGCCCCACACCCAGCAGAGGATTAAGCACTCCACCTAGGATATGATAAACACCTTTAAAATGACCGCTTTTCTCAATCGCCATCAAGTCAGAAGCATGCTCCACCACACAAAGGGTTTTCGAGCTTTGTCGTATACCGTCATGGCAAATTGAGCATAAATCATCTTCCGCAAACATGCCGCAATCACGGCATAGCTTTAGATGCTGAAGTGAAGCGAGAGCTGAACCAACACTCATAAGCTCTGAAGCTTTCCAGTTGGTCATGTTCATCACCATACGAAACGCTGTCTTCTCTCCTACCCCAGGTAAACGAGTCAGTGCTTCGACAGCATTTTTTATCACTTCAGGTAATTGAATCACTTAGAAAAGTCCTGGGATATTCATTCCGCCAGTCACTTTTGACATAGCCTGCTGAACCATATCCTGAGATTGCTTCATCGCCTGATTAACGGCTGTGAATACAAGTTCTTCAAGAGTGGCGACATCATTAGGATCAACGCAGTCTTTATTAATAGAAATACTTAACAGCTGTTGCTTGCCGTTAACTTTAACTTTAACCATACCTCCACCAGCAGAAGCTTCAACTTCTCTTTCAGAAAGTTCATTTTGAAGCATAGCAAGTTTCGCCTGCATTTGTTGGGCTTGTTTCATTAAGTTATTCATACTCATAAAGACTCCTAATCGTTCAAAATAATTTTATCAATCTTTGAATTAAATAATTTTTCAGCTTCTTTCACATAAGGATCATTTAAAATCCTTTGCTTTCTCTCTTCTTCTTTGTTGCGCCTAGCTTCGTCACCAAGCTCCACTTTGGTTTTAAAATTTTTATCCTTCTTTTCCTCATGGCTCAAAAGTTGCGTTTTAAACTGCAAGTTTTCAATATCCATCTCAAAAAAGTCGGCCAAGTGATTTTTAAGTCTGGCATAAATATCTTTTTCGTCTAAGTAATCTTTAAAAACTGCTGCATCCTCTGGAAAGGCTATCTTAATCGCAAACTGACTCGTCTCAAAATTCAGTTCTTCAATTAAATTACCATGCTCAAGGTTTGCCGCAGTCGCCGGAGAAGCCATTCTCAGATAGTCCAAAAAATCATCCCAGTTCTTGGCAAGTTTTTTTGGAGCTTCAGTTTTATAACTGGCCCCGGCTTCAGACTTTCCCGCTTGAGGTACCTCCCCAAGCTTAATGTCATCACCCGTTAAAATGGTTCGACGAAGACAAACCTTCTGTAACAGAACTTGCACAACTTTTTCCGGATTCATACTCGTGAAGGCCCATTGAAAATCCTTCACAAGAGTTTCATAGATCCAAAAAAGTTCTGACAATGAAATTGATTCTAATGACTTTTCTTGCACAATATCAGACGCATAAAGATTTTTTTGATCATCAATCGAATTAATGATCGAATAAAAACCATCGAGAACCTGATCACAAAGTTTCTTAAGATCAATATTGTCCCCAATCAATTTTCCAAAAATTGAGGAACAAGTTTGTGGCTGACCTAATAAAATACTTGTCAGCAAATCTTTCATTGCTGATGTACCGGCCATACCTAAAGCGCTCGTAAGATTATTTTCAGTAATTTCCTGACTGCCAGAGAGTCCAAGGACTTGATCAAATATAGAAAGTGTATCACGGACAGATCCCTTCCCAAGCTCGGCCAGTTTTTGAACGATCTTTGGAGAGGAAAAGGTAATTCCTTCAACTTGAGCTATTTTAGCAATATGGTCTTTTAAAATATCTACCGGAACATTTTTAAAATCATAACGCTGACAACGTGAAATCACGGTTCCTAGTAATTTATGAGGATCTGTCGTGGCCAAGATAAAGAGAGCATGAACGGGTGGCTCTTCCAGAGTTTTTAAAAGTGCATTAAAAGCACTGACTGAAAGCATATGAACTTCATCGATCACATAAATTTTATACTTTCCACGTGTTGGAAGATAATTCACATTTTCAATCAGTGAGCGAACATCATCAACACTGTTATTGGAGGCACCGTCAATTTCGATGTAATCCATCGAATTGCCAGCATCGATATCTTTGCACGACGAGCATACAAGGCATGGATTAAAATCTGGTTTGCGATTTTCACAACGGATGGCCTTGGCAAATAAACGTGCGATGGACGTTTTACCAACACCACGGGTTCCCGTGAAAAGATAAGCATGAGCAAGTTTGTCCTGCTTTATCGCATTCTGTAAGGTTCTGGTGACATGAGTCTGCCCAACAACTTCTTCGAATTGTTTTGGACGCCACTTTCTGGCCAGCACTTGATAGGCCATAACTCTCCAAAAATTTTAGGTTTTGCGAGTCGGAAAATAGGAGAGATCCTAGCTTAAGTCATGGCGCAGATGCTTTGAATTGTAGAATTAATAGAGGATGTAAGAATATTTAAGATAAGGGTGATGAGTGGATATTTTTCAGAGGGAATTTGATAGCTTAGGCAGAGATAAAATGAAGTGTATTTAGTAAACAATTTTCTAGTTTCTCGCCCGTCGCAACAAAATACATAGAATGTTTTAAGGAATTTTATTTAATGTAGCAGCAGCCTGAACTCAAACACAACATCCCAATCCGCTACCGTTGCTCCATTCCTGGCCTGGCGGGGTTGACGGCGAAATGCTCATCTAAGTCAGACTGCCGTCCGAGATACTAATCTTTGAAAAAATTTATGTAAAGAAAATTGAATATGGCGGAGTTGAAGAGATTCGAACTCTTGTATGGCTTTCACCATAACACGCTTTCCAAGCGTGCTCCTTCAACCGCTCGGACACAACTCCGCTCAAGATATGAAACGCAATGAGAAATTTCTATCACAGGCCAGTCGCGTTAAACAACTAATTCTTGGGGCGATAGTTCTTTCGTCTTTCTTTAAAAAACTGAGAGATTAATTTTGAGCACTCGTAATGTTTTACTCCACCCAACATAGAGAACTGATGATTTAGTCTCTTATCCTTGTGTAAATGATAACCAAGACTAAGAGCGCCACCCTTTGAGTCATAGGCGCCAAATACACATAGCCTCAAACGAGACTGAACCATGGCACTTAAACACATGGGACAAGGCTCAAGGGTTACATAGAGCGTACAGTCACTTAACCGCCAATTTTGAATTTTTTTTCCGGCCTCAATTAAGCATAAAACTTCTGCATGCCCAGTTGGGTTGAAATGGTTTTCTTTCAAATTGAATTGTTTTGAGAGAATTGCCCCTGTAGGACCAACCAAAACTGCCCCAACAGGTACCTCGTTTGCCTTATAAGCATTTTCGGCTTCTTCGAGAGCTATATTCATAAACCAGAGATGGTCTTGCATGGTTGATTTCAACATAAATTATTTCTGGGCCGCAAATTTATTACGGATTTTAATTTTCTTACTCTCATGCCAGTAATTCGTTAGTAACTTGAGACGTTGTCTTTGTTCTAAATCAATATTCAAAAATTTTATCCCGTAAACAATCGATCTACCCATTATTGGTTCTCGCTTTGACCGAACTTCAGCGTAGAGAGTAAAATTTTGATTAAGAATTTCTAGATTAATTTGGATCGGTTGACCAATATGAGTGTGAGTAAATAATTCCAGGCAGGCAGCTCCACGTCTTAAATCCGAAAGACGTCCACGAAATTGATGACCATCTATTTCAACAAAACATCGGATGTCAGCACGGAATCTAAAATCATATTCCCACCAATGAACTCTTGGAAAATAAAGTGGTGAAGAAATCATGTAGGCAGCAATGACTAGAAAAATGAGGCTGATAAAATACAATATTCCAATCAAGGGAGTATCGATGACAAGAAAATTTCTTGTCATCGATACCAGATAATAAATTCCAAGGATGAAAGAAATATTCCAATAAGAGTAAAAGAGATTGGCCAAGGCTTTATAAAAAAAATTAAAAGTGAAAAAAAGTAGAATCATTTGAAATAAAAAAGAAATATAGATCACCGAATGGGTAACGAGCGCCTCGGAAACAAAAGCAATAAAAACCAATAAGAATTGAAGTAAAGTTAGAAGCTTTACTTTGTCGTAAGAATTCTGAAGGTTCAGTCTAAAAATCATATCCTCTTTATCGGATCAGTAGTCCGAAAATCAAAGGCTTTTCTGCTTTAATTCCCATGGTCCAGTTAAGCGTAAAAGCTTCAGCTTTTTTCCGTCGGGAGTAAGAACTTCCTCGCCTATAAATTGGGATTTGTCAGTGATATAACATACGTCTTTTGTCGGATAATAAGCTTTATCTGGGGCCCAGAAATCAAACTGATTTTTTCTGGAATTATAATTTAAAGCATGAATGGGCTTCTCGAGATAAAAAGAAAGTTTGGAGGCCATCTGATAGGTATTGGCCAGGATGGGTTTGTCACATTTTTGCTGAATCAGCTTACTCCAATTTTTCCACCCATGAAATTCAGCAGTACGCTTTATGTTTGAAGCTTCAGGGCGGATAACTAACAAAATCCGTAAGAAGAACACCATGCCTAAGGATACAAAAAGCAATCTTCGAATCCATGGGTTGTCCCAGAAATAAGAGTCAGCCGAATACAAAATCAAGGGTGCCGTTAAAAAGATAGTCCAGTTGGCTTCGAATTTTTTGGAAAAAGTGGAAACAAAAAAGAAAATAACAGTTCCAAGGGAAATCCATTTTAAGCTTTTTTGGAAATCAGTTTGTGGCCGTTTTTTCATAATACTCAACCAAACCACTGGACCCACAAAGAGTCCCGCAAGAAAGAGTTGAGCTCCAATATATTCTGCTAAGCGAATAAAACTGAAATTGGCCTTTGGTCTTTCTAAAAAATGATACCTTAAAGTTGAAAAATCATGTTGGTATTGCCAAATCACGTGGGGCATAAAGAGCAAAACAGATAATAGTGTTATGAGATAAAAATTTTTTCTCTGAAGTAACTTGGGCAACGCCACAATAGTGAAAAAAATAACGAGAATGCCATGATATTTTGAATAGAAAAGTAAAGGAATTGCAACACTTAAACCTAAAACTGAGATGATGTCATTTTTCTCAAGATAGCGTTTGAGAAACCAACAATAAACCGTCGTCATGAACAACAACGGCAAATCTGGCAATGCAAACAATCCAGCATAGGAAGCAAGTGGAAAAGCAAAGAAAAGCATGATGACGAGCCACTGTCTTCTTACGTTGACCATCGACATTAAAATCACAACTGTTACTAGTTGAATGAGAATAAACCCACACCGAACAGCGATTTCGGAGTGGGGTAGAAAAGAAAACATTTTGATGATTAGCGCTACAACTGGTGGATGGTCAAAGTACCCCCAATCAAGATGCTGAGAAAAAAGCCAGTAATAAGCTTCGTCATGGGCCAGCTCAAACTGACCAGCAAGCCAGAGATGAAAGAGAAGTAATGGAATCAATGATAGATAAAGGATTTTCGTCATGGTATTTTATGGTATAAATAAAGCACAATATAGGCCAAGGATTTCCTTTGATTACTTTAGATAAAGCTGTTGTCATTATTCCCACTTTTAATGAGATTTCGAACATTAAAAATATGCTTGAAACACTCAATCGTTTACACCCAACTTTACATGTTCTTATTATCGATGATGGATCTCCCGATGGAACAGCTCAAGTGGTAAAAGATTTTCAGAAAAAAAAGAGTAACCTTCACATTTTAGAGCGAAACGGAAAATTAGGATTAGGAACTGCCTATATTAAAGGTTTCCGTTGGGCGCTTGAAAAAGGCTATGAAGCCGTTGTGACTATGGATTGTGATTTTTCTCATGAACCTGAGGCCATTCCCTTGTTTACTGACAAAATTGGGGATTATGATCTTGTTATTGGTTCACGTTATACAGGTGGCATTCGTATCATGAACTGGCCGATGAAAAGATTGCTACTCTCCTATTTTGCTTCTATCTATGCTCGTACGATCACAGGTATCCCATTTTTTGATTCCACCGGGGGTTTTAACTGTTATAGCCGCAAGGCCCTTAGTTCCTTAAATTTGGATAAAATTTTCTCCATTGGATATGCCTTTCAAATAGAACTCAAATATAAAGTTTGGTCCCTTGGTTTGCCGAGTGTTGAAGTTCCTATTACTTTTTTTGAACGGACTGAGGGTAAATCTAAAATGAGTAGAAAAATTATAATTGAAGCCGTGATAAATGTTTTCAGGCTTCGCTGGAAAAAAATACTTGGATCTCTCCAATAATGTTGGACTTAATAAGCTTAGATAAAACTCTTTTTCTCATTATCAATTCTTGGCATTTTCCTTGGTTAAATTCGATAATGACCTTTCTTTCGGGTCAGTCCATTTGGATACCATTCGTTTTATTTATCTTTTTTTCGGCTTATAAAAATTTAGAACGCAAGCAGTTCTATCTTTTCATGCTATTTTCTGCCCTTGGCCTGATGGCCTCAGATGCAACCTCTTCTTACTTGATGAAAAACATTTTTGAAAGACTTCGCCCTTGTAAAGTCGAAGAACTGAAAACAGTTATTTATCACTTTGGGCAAAAGTGTGGAGGCAAATACGGATTTGTTTCTTCCCACACGGCCAATTCATTTTGTCTGATTTATTTTTCATTACTTATTGTGTTCAAGCAAAAGTGGAGACATCTACTTTGGATCCTACCTATGCTGGTAGCTTATAGCCGCCTCTACCTAGGAGTCCATTATCCAGGGGATATTTTAGGCGGATTTTTGATTGGTCTTTTGTGGGGTGGACTTTTCGCCTATTTTTTCAAGCATGTTGAATTAGGGAGCAAGTCTAGCTAGTTTCCACAGACCTTCATCACGTTCATACACAATTCGATCATGCATACGATTATCTCGGCCTTGCCAGAACTCAATATATTCAGGTTTTAAAGCGTATCCACCCCAATGGGATGGACGTTCGAGTTTTTCTTGATCTTTTAATTTCTCTTCAGCATTACGGAAAAGATTTTCTAGCTCCTCTCGAGAATTTACTTTTTGGCTTTGAGGTGAAGCGATAGCACCTAATTGACTCCCACG
>CANFNX010000030.1 GCA_947448495.1 Bacteriovoracaceae bacterium
AAAAAGCTTTGGCCAATAGTGAATCTCAAAAGCAAGATGAAGTCTCAATAAAAATGGCTGCACCGAGTAAAGATTTTGGAGAAGATTTTTTTGAGTACCCAACAAAAAAAACAGTTGAAACAAAAAATTCTAAAATCAATGATGAAAGTATTGAATCCGAAAACGTGGATGAGCTAATCGCTGAAAAAGAAGATCAAGTTTCTCAGGTTGCGACGCCGGTGAATGAGCCAGATTTTTTTGACTATCCAGCCAAAGTGACTACTCAAAAACCTGCTGCTACACCAGTTCAGGTGAGTGTTGGTGTAGCACCAATGACTGATGCCCCGGTTGTGGAAAGCCATGCCCAACCAGTCGTTGCACTGAATACATCAAAAATGACTACTCATCAAAAACCAGAGAATCAAGCACCTGTCGCAAATTCACTGATTGCCAATAATTCAAAGATGACTACTCAGTATCATAGTGAATTGATGATCCAAATTCTTGGGTCGGATTTATTAAAAAACTCGCAGATTAGTGGGTTTGAAGTCAGGTTTCAAGATTCAACGCAAGAAACATTAGAAGATTTTGGATCAGGCTCTGTAAAGTTTGAAGGAATCTTGGCAAACCCAAAAATGACTAGAGCAGCAGTTTTCCTTAAAAGAGGATACATTCCAACCACGACAGATCTTTTCTTAGAAGAGGGTCAGAGTCGAGTCACTATCCCTCTCCTAGAAGAAGAGGTGGTTAATGGTCTAAATGATGAGTTTGAAGCTAATGGCTCCATTGGATCTCTTTTAATAGAGCTAGATGATGAGACAGAGATCGCAAAACTAGATGTACCATTTGGTAAGGTTATTAAACTCGACGGTGATTTAAAAGAAACTGAAAAAGAGAATTTTAGATATCAACTATTTGTCGGGGTAAGAACGGGAAATGCCATGATCTCTTATCATAGGAGTAATGGAGTTGTAGTTCATAAAATTGTCCATGTACACGAAAATGAAATGGTTTTTGATGCAAATTTCTATGAGGATATTGCAGATACAAAAATAAAACTCAGTCAGGAAGATCTTATAAGTAAGGTTACATCACCGCTTAATATTGTGAGTGGTAATGTTAAAATTTTTGCTTCTAATCAAGTTTCAACCAAACTAAATACTCAAACTTACAGGTTAAACTTCTCTTCCGGAAATCTTGCTGGAAGAAAGTATATTGAGTTAAACCATCAAGAGGAGCCCATTTTTGTTGGCTTTAGAGAAAATAATAAGATCAACGTCCCTTCTGAAAGCATGATTCGCTATATGCTCTCTCAGTTTGAACAAGCAAAATTAGGAGAGCGTTGTTTGGTTCAAATTAATTTGGCCAGAGAAGCGATAAAATTTGAAGCTTATGCAGAGTCTTCTGGCTCTTCTCTCGTCCTGTACAATCAGGCGTTAGATAGTGACGGAAAGTTTTATGAAAGTGTCAGTGAGAAAACACGAAAACTAGTTATAGTGGGTGAAAACCAGGCCAGCGGCGAAGCCTCAAGAGATGGTAAAATAAATATAAAAATTCAATATGCTGATGGAACGGATCAATACTTGAATTCATATTGTTCCCCAAATACTTACTTAGTTGAACAGCTCTGACGATGTAATAAAGTGCCCCATTCTTTCGGCTTGAGTGATGTTAAATGCTCAAAGTTTAACTTGAAAAATTTAGTCTTTGGTAGGTCTGCTTTGGCGACAACAATAGTGCCCTTTGGAAAATGAGCGCTTATTTCGTCGATATGATGGTTGTGAAAGACAAGATCATCAATTTGTTCGTGATCAAGGATTTTATCAAATCTCAGGGAACACTTAGTCAGATAGAAATGAAGATCTTTATCAACATTATATCTATCATTTTTGTGTATCTCATCAAAAAGCTCTTCTTCATAGGCCAGGGCATGAACGAGCGCAAGAAACTCCCCATAAAAGTTTTGTGAGGCAAATCCAAAGTGAGCTGAATCAGAATGTTTGATGATGTCTTCCAGTGTAATCCGCCGGTTGAGGTGATTCAGAGTTCGACGAGAATTGATTAAATGTTTTGTGCCTGAGTTATACGCGGTGACGGCCAGGTCCCATGATTTCATGAGTTGTATGTTTTCTTTCATTAAATATCCAGCGGCTACTGAGATGACTCCAATATTGGAGCGATAATCAACAGAAGGTCTCTGAGACTTCTTGGGGACGTAGTAGCTGGCAATCAATGGCATGAATTGCCAAACACCAAGTGCTCCAACCTTAGATTCGGCGTTGGGGTTAAAGCTTGATTCAAGAAAAGGGATTGCTAAAAGTTCATGAGGTAGATTCATTTTGTGAAAATATTTTTTTAAAAACGGCTTATAAGGTAAGGACCTTACGATTCCATCTTTGATAAAATTTCTCTGACCAGTTTGCGTTCTGAGGTTTTCGACAAGATTTCTAAAAAATCGCTTTCTTTTCAATGTATTAATAGGAATCTCCACCTTAGCATCCCTCAGTATACGATGAATATTTTTGGCTTCTGGCCCAAGGCTATAGGGATTTTCTGCAAGCGTGATAAGTTGTTTTTTTAGTTCTTTGAGTTTTTCCTCTGTAATTTTTCGTTGGAGAATGTATTGCGCATTTTTTGAAATACCCTTTTTTTCAAGCTCATTAAAGTCGAGAACTTTATAAATGATAAGCAGATTGTCTTTATCGTGAAGGACTACATGCTTTGAGCTGAATTGTGTATAGATTAAAAACCAAAAATTTACCGTAGGATAAAAATAATCAGTAACAGGGAATTCATTTGAAACACGGTTATCATGATCGCGAAGATATAGTTTAAATGAATAAAGTGACATCCAAGGAAGCTCTTTTACTCCATCCTTTGTCAGTGATGAATCACTGCCGTAATAACCAAAATGAGGATCAGAGGCGGTTATGACAAAAAGAAGAAGAATGAATGAAAAAAAAGACTTAAAATTCATCTAGGACTCAAAATTTGCATGGTTCTTTTATAGCCGGCTTCAACAGCGTGAGCAGATACATTTGAATTCAATGAGAATGAGTTGGCAAAAAAGAGTTTATAATCATGATGATCAGGAAAAATATCGATGAGCTTAACTTTAGGGTTTATATTTAATTTTCTCTGCAATAAGGCCATGATTTCTCGCCTGTGTGCTTGAGAAAATTTTTCAGATTTCATGTAATCGTTGACTGTGTCCATGATATCAATGGCTTTAGCTCTCTCAGCTCTACTCGCGACAATTTTCTTTTGAATCATCAGATAGATAGACTGAATCGCAATTGGTGGCAGACCGTAATTGACGAGTGATCCTACTTCATCATGAAAATGATAAGGTGTATGTGTCCACGAGCTAATAATAACATCACAACCATTGTCTTCTGCAACGTGAGTGGAAAGGGTTTCTCGGATCTCCCCATCAATATAATAATCAACTTCTTTAGTGATCGGGTTTTTAATAGGATAAGGACAGTAAAAAGGTGGCACACTCATGCTTGCAGCGGCTGCATGAGAAACATTTGTACCTGTATAATAGGTCGATGTTGAATCGTGACTTGGATTAGGATAATTATACTTTGAAAAGATGACCTTTCGTGAGTGATCTAACTGTGTGGCCACAATAAAAAGATCAGCTGCAAAGTCTTCGAAAGTGTCTTTTTCGATAACATTTTCCAATAAGTAATTTCGAACACCTTCCGTTGAGAAGAATCCTGGTAAAGAAACGACAGGCTTAATAATATTTTTTAAAAAAGTGGGGAACCCTTCAAGTGGATGATAGAGCCCTGGTTTCGGAGCTTTTACCGCTGGCCTCTTGATAGTGAACATATCTTTATAAGTTATACCACGTATCTTAGAATTCTTAATTCCCAGGGTTGCTTGGATAATATCTTGAGGTGTATATCCACTCGCAAGATAGACACAAATCATGGCTCCGGCACTCGAGCCGACATAAGTACCAATCTCAAGACTCTTTTGATTAAGGCCATGAGTGAGATTAGTATTTTTATTACTTTTTAACGAAAAGCCGAGCTCTTCTAGTGCATGTGTAACACCAAGATGCCAAGCAGCCGCTTTGACCACGCCTCCTGAGAGGACGAGTGCGATTTTTTTATTTTTTAACTCGTTCAAATCAACTGACTTCATTGCTCAACTTTATATTAGATTTTGCACTTATCTATCGGATTCTTTATCATAAAGATTAATCCATAGGAGGATGAATGCATACCACGGAAGGGATTTGGTTATCGATTTCTGACTACTCAACTTACAAAAAGATTTCCGTTTCAACCATTAGACGCCACATAAAGTCCAATGTTGTGCAATCTAAAGAAGTTGATGGAAAGTATTTCATCTACGTTCCCAACCCTGAAAAAATAAAAGTTAAAGAAGATGAAGAAATCCTACGGTTAAGATTAGAAATTGAATTGCTTAAAAAGCAACTGGTTGAGTTTCGTGAGCAAGCGGCAGAAATGAAAATGCTTGTAAACCTTTATGAAAATAAAGCTAATCACATATTATTCACCGATGAACCACCGGAGCTTCCTGCTCATCTATGAAAATTATATTAATAGGCTTACTTTTTATTGTATCACTTAACCTTAAAGCTCAATCTTCAATGCGAAGATGTACGTTACTACCCGTAACAGATAGTGTGGGCGGAGCTATTGGCTATAAGGTTTTCGAAGAAATTGAAATCGGACTCAAGCGCAGTAACTGGTGCACGTACGTTTCAAATTCTGGTCTTATTGGCGTCTTTACGAAATACAGAGACAATCTTCAACAGTACTTGAAACAAAAAGAAGTTTTAAAAGTAGTTTCTGAGAAGTTAAAAGTCGGCTCTCTTATCCGAGTCAATCTAATCAATGAAATCAATGGTGTCGAAGTTCAATTAGAAATTAATGGTGAAAATGGCGAAGATCTTTATTTTAGTGAGAAGACGTTGCTCGCCACAGATGAGATTGGGGCGATTTCACAAACCGTCATGAATTGGTTGGATGTGTATGCTAAGACCATTCCATATGATGCTAAAATTAACGGAATTCTTGGAGATCAAATCACTCTTGATGTTGGGAAGGGTTATCCTATTCACGTTGCTCAGTCTTTTGTCGTCAAAAGAGCGACTAAGATAAAAACGCATCCCTTGTTAAAAAAGATAGTCGATTGGGATTCTGAAGTTTTAGCAGAAGGTAAAGTATTTAATATTTCAGAAAACCAGGCCCTCGGAATGGTTAAATTGTATAAATCAGACAAGAAGCTAGTTGTTGGTGACTGGGTTAGGTTACAAGCTTTAAAACAAGAAGATTTTGAAAAATCAGAAACAGAAGAAAAGAAAATAGAGGAACCTGGGACCCTGGGTGTAGCTTCACTTGCTCTTACAACGTCATCGTCAAGTGTAGATGATACAACTCCAACTGGTTCGAACCGCATGAGTGGCTACCTAATGGGGTTTGAATTCAAGGGCGAGGCATGGCTTACGAGACAGTATTTTGGAAAGCTTGAACTTGCGCGATCTATTGGCAAGCTTTCAAAAGCTTCAGGAAGTCCAACTAAAAGCTCTATCAATGCAACTTATGGTAAATTTAAACTCGCAGGAGGTTATAAGTATTTACCGATAGGTTTTTTCTATGGTCCTCAGATTGATGTCTATGTCGGTTATGGTAGCTTTCTATTTGACCTTGATTATTCAGCAGCTGATGGATTTGGACAAACGACTATTGCTGGACTTCTTCTTGGGGTTACAGCGAATGTTCCTATTAATCGTGAGTATCGCTTTATGGTACAAGCGGATTTTATTCCTTTTCCTAGTTTTAAAGATGCGGACAGTAATTATGGTTCAGCCTCTAGTTCCTCTGCTATTGATTTGGAAGTGGGTTTAAAATATCAATATACACCGAGAATGACTCTCGACGGCACTGTTGAAACACTGGCAGCCAAAGCAAAATTTAATTCAGGTTATAAAGAGATCTCACTCCATGACAATTTTAAACTAAAATTTGGTGCATCATTTAGCTATTAATAGTCTTAGGTTTTCACAACTAGTGCACTCAGTGCTAGAATGAGCTTATGAAATTTAGTCGAATCCAAGAGCTGGAAAAACTCATTCTTTTCAATAAAGAGCTTTATTATAAAGGCAAAGCTGAGATCTCAGATGAAGCCTACGATAAGCTTGAAGATGAATTAAAAAAAATTGATCCCGAAAATCCGATTCTAAAATTGGTGGGGCACATGCAGATTGATAACAATCTCAAGGTCGCTCATCAAAAGAAAATGCTCTCCTTGGATAAAACCTATGATCAGAATGATCTTTTTAAATGGATGGGAAAGGAACCAGTTTTATCAGTTTATAAAATTGATGGGTCTAGCTGTTCTCTCATTTATAAAGATGGTCATCTAAGTCTTGCAAAAACAAGAGGTGATGGGCAATTTGGTGAAAATATAACGAAGAAGGCCATGTTCATTTCCGATATTCCAAAGGGAGTTAGCCTAAAAGAAGAATTTGAAGTCAGGGGTGAGATTTATTGTAAAGAAATTCATTTTGTCCAGCTCTCAAAAGAAATGGAAGAACTGGGTCTGGAAAAACCATCATCACTTAGAAATATTGTCGCTGGTTTACTCGGTAGGAAAGAAAATATTCATCTTGCGAATTATCTAAGCTTCAAAGCTTTTGATCTGATCGATGATCAGAAGTTAAAACTTGAATCTGATAAATTAAAAATTTTGGAACACATCGGTTTTGATATTCCTGATTACGAGGTACATCATAGTAGTAAGGATGTAGCGAGAAGAATTGAAGATGCAAAAAAATTTATGGAGGCGGGTGATTACCTAATTGATGGCCTTGTTTTTGTGATCAATGATTTAAAAATCCATTCAGAAATGGGAGAAACCTCCCACCATCCACGCTATAAGATGGCATTTAAATTTGCAGGAGAAACTAAAGTCAGTGAGATCGAAAGAATTGAATGGGGTGTATCCCGTAATGGTGTTCTCACTCCTGTCGCGCATGTAAACCCCATTGAACTTTCTGGTGCTATGATTACGAAGGTAACTTTACATAATTATGGTCTCGTAAAAAATTATGAATTAAAACGTGGTGATAAAATTGAAATTATAAGGTCTGGTGAAGTTATCCCAAAATTTCTAGGAATTATTGAACGGGGTCAGGGACAGTTTACATATCCTGAAGAATGCCCGAGCTGTCAGGGAAAACTACGAATTCAAGATATTTGGCTCGTTTGTGAAAATGAGAATTGTCCGGATAAAATTCAAGAAGGCATACTTCATTATATTCAAAAAGCTGGGATTGATGATCTGTCCGATAAACGTCTTCATGAGATGATAAAGAAAGGGTTGGTTCGCACTATTCCCGATCTCTATCGGTTGCAAGTTGATGATTTCTTAACTTTAGATAAAGTAAAAGAAAAGATGGCGACAAAAATTTTTCAGAACATACAAAAAACAAAAAAACAAAAACTTGCGACTTTTATTTCAGCGATTGGAGTCGAGGGCGTTTCGATCACTAAAAGCGAAAAAATAATTGCGCAAGGCCATAACACAATTGAGAAGATACTTCATTTGAATCTTGAGCAGATGCTTCAAATTGAAGGCTTTGCTGATAAATCATCGCAAGCATTTCTTGATTCTATAAAAAATAAAAAACAACTTATTGAAGATTTACTTAGATTAGGCGTTCAAATTGAAGCAGATGAGATCAGCAGCGGAGAGGGCCCTTTAACAAGTCAGAAATTTTGTATCACTGGTGAGCTAAGTATGCCTAGAGCTGAATTTGAAAAACTCATAAAGAAGAATGGTGGAGTAATGGTGAGTTCCGTATCGAAAAATACCACCCATCTTATCACTAATGAAAAAGATAGTCAGTCGTCAAAGTTTGTAAAGGCCAAAGAGCTTGGAATTTCGATAAAAACTGAGCAGGAAATTTTACAAATGATTGAGGGACACAATGGCCAAAATTAAAACTATGTTTACCTGTCAAGAATGTGGACATCAAACACCAAAGTGGTTAGGAAAATGTCCTGATTGTCAGCAATGGAATTCATTCAGTGAAGAAGAGATCATAAAGCCAAGTAAAGCTGCTCCTAAATCAATCCTTGGTCGAGAAAGTCGTCCGAAAACAATTAACGAAGTGGAACATGAAAATGTTGAAAGATATCTTACCCAGATCGGGGAATTTGATCGAGTGATGGGAGGAGGAGTGACGATTGGCTCTTTAACCCTCATTGGGGGAGAACCAGGAATTGGAAAATCGACTCTACTGATGGAGGTCTGTGGGAAACTTTTAAGTTCTTATGCTAATGAAAAAATTCTTTATGTGAGTGGAGAAGAATCAGAATCTCAGGTGGCCAGTCGTTCGAAGCGATTAGGTGTAAATCACTCTAGTTTTTATATCTACAACGAAACAAATTGGCAGAAAATTTTAGAACAGGTTAAACAACTTAAACCGAAATTTTTAGTTTTAGATTCTATACAGACGACTCATTCAAATCAGGTAGAATCGGCTGCAGGCACTTTGACACAAATTCGTGAAGTTACCTATGAATTGATGAACTATGCTAAAGCCTATAACCTCACCTGTTTCATTATCGGACACGTCACCAAAGAGGGTCAAATAGCAGGCCCTAAAATCCTTGAGCATATGGTTGATACTGTGATCTATTTTGAAGGTGATCAATTAGGTCAATACCGAATGCTTCGAGTAATGAAAAATCGATTCGGAAACACCAATGAAGTAGGTATTTTTGAAATGCAAGAGAAGGGGTTAGTTGAAATTAAAAATCCATCTCAATACTTTCTGGAACAATCACTCCCTGGCTCATATGGAAGATCCCTAACGTGCATTTTAGAAGGTTCTCGTTCACTGTTTGTTGAGATTCAGGCCTTAGTCGTAGAAAATAAATTCGCCGTTGGTCGCCGGACAACACAGGGCCTAGATTCCAATCGGGTTGCGCTTTTGGTTGCAGTGATTGATAAATATATCAATATTCCGCTCTCTTATAATGATATCTATGTCAATGTGGTAGGGGGGATGAAGCTAACAACCCGAGAAAATGATCTTTCCGTCATTGCTTCTTTATTAAGTTCTTATTTCGCGACACCCGTTCCCAGCGATACGATCTTGTTAGGTGAAGTCGGGCTTACTGGCGAGGTTAGATCTGTTCCCATGATGGAAATGCGGCTAAAAGAAATAGCACAAATGAATTATAAAAGAGTCATTACCTCCAAAAGGGCTGCTGAGGACTTTAAGCAAAAGTATAAGCTTGAAATTATAGGAATCTCACGCGCCACTGAGCTCAAGGATCTACTCTTTCAATAATTAAAGATAGAGACGTTTAATACAATTATTCCAGAGCTCATGCTTTTTGCTGTAGTAATCAAGCGGCTCCGGCTGAAAAGATTGTTCGAGCTTCCAAAATTGTGTGAGGTCATGCAAATCTATCTCTTTTCTTCCCACCATCGCTCCCATAGCGACACCAAATGCTGTCGTATCAATCACCTGAGGTCTAAGGATATTTTTTTCAGAAAAGTTTGATTGTATCTGCATCAGGAGATTGTTGGCACAGGCTCCACCATCGACTCGAATATCATTAAGCTGGGAAAAATCTTTTTTAAAGCTAGCAACCGAATCATTCACAGATAAAGCAATACCCTCTAAGCAAGCTCTTGCAATGTGGGCATTGGTTGTTCCTCGCGTAAGTCCAAGAATTGCCGCTTTAGCTTCAGAGTTCCAGTAAGGTGTACCAATCCCAGTAAAAAATGGCATAAATAGTACGTCGGTCATTTGTGTCAGATCTGAAGCCTCCTTGGCGAGTGCTTCAACTTCACTTGAGCTTTTAATGCATCTTAAGTTGTCTCTCAGCCACTGAACGGCAGCGCCGGCAATATAAGCAGCTCCTTCAAGGGCATACATTTTCTTTCCTTTATGAAAAAAGGCAGCCGTTGTGAGCAGCCCTGTATGCGAATGAATGATCTTTTCTCCAGTGTTAAGGAGTAAGAATGCACCTGTACCATAAGTACATTTGAGGTCTCCAGGGTTAACACACGCCTGACCAAACAGTGCCGCTTGTTGATCCCCAAGAATCGAAAGGATTGGAATACCATCAGGAAGAAAAGAGCATCCTTGTGTTGATCCAAAATCGGAAAAGGATTCTTGAATTTTTGGTAAAAAATTCTTAGATAGGCCAAAAAAATTGATAAGTTCATCGTCCCACTGAAATGTTTCAAGATTCATCAGCATGGTTCGAGAGGCATTAGAAGCTTCTGTGGCAAAACTTTTTCCAGATGTCAGTTTAAAAAGGAGAAAAGTATCAATAGTTGAAAGATGCAGTTCACCTTTGTCTGCAGCCGATTTCACTGCTGGAACATGATCCATAAGCCAGCGCATTTTAGTCGCAGAAAAATAAGGATCTAAGGGTAAGCCCGTTTTTGTTTGATATTTTTTATACTCAGCACGCTTTTCATCACAGTAACTTGCAGTTCTCCGATCTTGCCAAACAATCGCGTGGTGAAGGGGCTTACCTGTTTTATCAAAGGCACATGTGGTTTCTCTTTGATTGGTGATCCCAATGGCAAGTATCTTTTTCGCATCAGCATTTTGACGGCGTAAAATTGTTTGAATGGAAGCCGAAACAGAATTCCAGATATCTCCCAAGTCATGTTCAACCCATCCTGGTGTCGGATAAATTTGACGATAATCGACTTTTTCTTTATCTAAAATTTTTAAAGTCTTGGCGTCAATAAGGAGTGAGGTGGATCCTGTTGTCCCCTGATCAATGGCCAGAAGAAAATTCATGTAGCGTCCTTGTTACATTATTAGTTATTCAATTTTAGCTGTGGTGGTACCCGTTTTGTCATTGATGATAAGATTAACGGATGTCTGCCAATAGGTACTGATATTGCGATTCATGACAGCAACAAATCCATATGAGATGGAGCAAACTGCCGCTAACAAAAGAACGTACTCCACCATCGCCTGACCACGTTGATGGCCGCGCATTTTATTTAAAAAAACTTTAAAAGGTAAACTGTGCCATAGCTTCATAAATCTCTTGGAATGGTGTAATATGGGCCCATGTTGACTAAACTAACGAAAAAAAAACTTATCCCCATCCTCATTTTTATTATCGCCTTTAGTGGATTTCTTTCCACACAAATTCTCTGGGATACCTTTAATCTTAACGCTGAACAAGTTCAGGAAGATAAACAAAAACACTCAGTTTATGAAACTGAGTTCCAAATGCTTAAATTGACGACAACTAAAAGTACGACAATCGAACTCAAAAGCGTTAAGGAACCGATTATTATCCTTAATTTCTGGGCATCCTGGTGTCTTCCTTGTTTAAAAGAAATGCCTAGTCTTGTTCAACTACAGGACAAATTTACCGGAAAAATCAAAGTGATAGGTATTAATGGCGATGAAGAAAAAGCTCTTCAGGAAATCGAAAAAGTTGAGAAGAAATATAAACTTAATTTTGAATCTACCACAGATGTCGATAGCAAAATATCCAATCGATTTTTAGTGAACAGTTATCCTGTCTCAATTGTTTTTCATCGCGGTAAAGTTGTCTACGTAAGTAAGAAAATTCATAACTTTATGGATGAGAAATTTATCTCCACTCTTGAAAGTTTAATTACGGCAAACTGACCGCTAGATTTTTTCCCCAGTGATAAGTAATTTGTGAAAGTGAGTCTGCTTTAAAGAGCGTAAAACGAGCCTTCATCCCTGGAATGATAGCGCCTTGATCCTTAAGGCCAAGAGCATGAGAAGCATTAAGGGTAATCGCAGACCATAACTCTGCTTGATTAAGTTTTAATTGAGCAGCCGAGATCGAAGCTATTAAGAGAAGATTATCACAATGGCAACTACCTGGATTAAAATCTGACGCCAAAGCAACCTTTACACCTTGATCAAGCATTTTGCGAGCAGGTGCCAGTGGCTTTCCTAGAAAAAAAGCCGTTCCTGGAAGTAGTGTCGCTACCGTCGACGAAGCTGCGAGCTGCTTAATTCCTTCGTCTGAGATTTTTAAAAGATGATCCGCACTAAGTGCTCCAAAATGAGAAGCAATTTCGGCACCATTATTAGTATTAAGTTCATCAGCGTGAATTTTTCTGGGAATCCCTAAATCTCTAGCAAGTTGAAAAAGTTGTTGGGTGTCCTGGTCAGTGAAATAATTTTTTTCATGAAAGATATCAACCGCATCGATGACTTTTAGTGGGGCCAGTTCTTTAAGAAGGGGGATAACGACTTCGTCAAGATATTGTCTGGATGTCGTAAATGATCGTGGGACATCATGTGCCGCCAGATAAGTATTAAAAATTTTAATTTTAGGAGCGAAATGTTTTTTAAGTCGATCAATAACGAGGGTTAATTCTTTTTCTTTCTCATAGCTCAGCCCATAACCCGATTTAATCTCAATTGTGCCCACACCGTAAGTCGTAATAGTGGTAATTTTTGCTTTTGCTTGCTCAAAAAGATCATCGGCCGACAACTTCTGAGTCTCGCCCATAGTGAAAAGAATTCCACCACCTCTGCGTGCGATCTCTTCATAGGTTGTACCATTTAAGCGGTCAGCATATTCATTCGAGCGATCCCCACCGAAGACAAGATGAGTGTGAGAGTCGACGATCTCGGGGGCCAGAACATGACCGGTGAGATTAATAGATTGAATCTGCTTAAACTCAAGGGGAAGATCTGATGACCTTCCAACCCATAAAATTCGGTCTTCTTTTACGACAACTGCACCATCATGGATGACATCTAAATCATCGGAGGTGAGTCTTCTCCCATCTTTTATGTGAGCAGACTTAAGCGTAAGGATTTGATTCAGATGAATGTAGACTCTTTCCATTAATGGTCACAGTATAGATCAAATGATGGTTTAGAAAGTATGTTCTTAGTTGTTGTCGCTTTAAATTGTAAGCTGACGTAACAACTTAATGGTGCATCTTCGCTGAGACCCATGGTTTGCTCGAATTGATAATCAATGAGAGATGGATAAATTTTAGCAAACTCAAAATGAAAGAGGTTTAACCACCGGTAACTATCATTATCCATGAGCTTAAAAATTCTTTCGACTTCTGCCCTACAAGCCTTTTGCATCCGTTCTGGTGCGTCTCCATCACCCCAACCTTCCTGACAATAATCACTATTTATGAAATCATGCTTTAGGAATTTAACAAAATCTTGCCTTATAACCTCTCTGCCTTTGTCATTTAAACTTTCAATCAGATTACCCTGGATATCAACTTGGGCAAAACTGAAGATTGGTAGTAGCAATGTCATAAGAAAAAATAATTTTTTCATAAATCCTCGTGGTTTTTTAAAGAGTTTACCTTGTGACGATGGGCAAGTGGTGAAGGCGAGAATTTTCTATACGGGGTGGCCTAAAGCTGTCTAAGTTTTAAACAGCTCCGAGGAAGACCCCGGAGCCGAAGGTGTTAAAGAGAAGGGAATTTAATTTTGGTGGTCGGTTTTTTAGCAATATCCAGGGCAATGTCATAGCCCGCATCCGCGTGACGAACGATTCCCATACCTGAATCAGAGTTTAAAACCCGGGAAAGTCGAACATCCATCTCTGGAGTACCGTCACAAACAATCACCATGCCAGAATGCTGAGAAAAGCCCATACCGACTCCCCCACCATGGTGAAGAGAGATCCAGCTCGCCCCATTATTGATGTTGATCATGGCATTTAACAGAGGCCAGTCAGAAACAGCATCTGATCCATCTTTCATACTTTCAGTTTCACGATTCGGGCTCGCTACTGATCCACAATCTAAGTGATCTCGGCCAATCACAATGGGAGCCTTCACTTTTTTCTCACGAACAAGTCTATTAAAGAGAAGAGCCGCTTTTTCACGGTCGCCATACTTCAGCCAGCAAATGCGCGCCGGAAGACCTTGGAACTGAATCATTTTTTCAGCTTTATTGAGCCAGTTGATCATGGATTTATTTTCAGGAAAAAGTTCTTTAAGAGCGTCATCTGTCACTTTAATATCGGCCGGGTCTCCTGAAAGGGCGACCCAACGGAAAGGGCCTGAGCCTTCACAGAATAAAGGCCGAATATAGGCCGGTACAAATCCTGGGAAACTGAAAGCATCTTTCACGCCGACTTTTTCAGCACCTGCACGTAAGTTATTTCCGTAATCAAAGACATGGGCCCCTTTCTTTTTGAAAGCAACCATGATGCGAATATGCTGACCCATAGTTTCGTAGGCATACTCTGTGTATTTCGTTGGATTTGTTTTTTTAAGCTCGAAGGCCTCGGCTAAGGTCATGCCCGCTGGCACATACCCATTAAGTGGATCATGAGCGGAAGTTTGGTCCGTCACAAGATCTGGCACGATTCCTTGATCTAAAACAAATTCAAAGAAATCCACGGCATTTCCTACAACACCTACTGAGAGCGCCTCACCAGCGTTTTTCGCTTTGAGAGCAATCTGAAGCGCCTCAGGAAAATCTTTTGCTAGGACATCGAGGTATTTGGTTTTAAGACGCTTTTCTATTCGAGCAGGATCAACGTCACAACAAAGGCATACCCCTTCGGCCATTTTCACCGATAGTGGCTGAGCTCCACCCATGCCCCCAATGCCAGCTGTCAGCACAAGTTTTCCTTTGAGTGTCGCATTCTCACCGTAGTGTTTGCGAGCTGCGGCCATAAAGGTTTCATAAGTTCCCTGGAGAATCCCTTGTGAGCCGATATAGATCCATGAGCCAGCCGTCATTTGGCCATACATCATGAGTCCTTCATCTTTTAATTTATTGAAGTGATCCCAAGTCGCCCATTTAGGCACGAGATTAGAATTAGCAATAAGAACTCTAGGGCCTTGTGGGTTAGAAGGAAAAACCGCCACAGGTTTTCCCGATTGTACAATCAGAGTCTCATCATTTTCTAAATTTTGAAGAGCATGAATAAGGTCGGCTAGGGCCTTAGGGTTACGTGCCGCTTGGCCATTACCACCATACACAATGAGCTCATCACGATCTTCAGCAACATCAGGGTGGAGATTGTTCAGTAAACAGCGCAGGGCCGCTTCTTGGTGCCAACCTTTACAAGTGAGTTTATCTCCAGTTGGTGGAAGAGGAATTTGGCTCATCTTAAAGCTCCTGTTAGAGATTCAACTTCATGAATCACTTCTTTCGTTTTTAAAAGGCGTGTGAGATTTTCAATATCTTTGTGGAAAATACGATCTTCAGCAATCACATCCACATGTTTGCGAACTAATGTATAAACTTTTTCCAAAGCTGGTGACGATTTAAGTGGTCGCAAAAACTCAAGCCCTTGAGTATTGCAAAGAAGTTCAATCGCAAGTCCATGCTGAACATTTGAGATCACTTCATGCAGTTTTCTTCCAGAGGTCACACCCATGGAGACGTGATCTTCCTTGTCAGTAGAAGTAGGGATGGAATCCACAGACGCCGGATGGCACAGGTATTTATTTTCTGATGCCAGGGCCGCCATTGTGACGTGTGCAATCATGAGTCCAGAATTGAGACCAGAGTTTTTTGTCAAAAAAGCCGGCAGATCAGAGAAGTGGGGATTCATCATCTTCTCCACTCGTCTTTCAGCGATATTGCAAATTTCAGAAAGTCCCATGGCAAGATAATCCATACACAGAGCGAGAGCTTCGCCGTGGAAATTTCCACCCGAGATGACATCTCCTGTTTCAATAAAGACTAATGGATTATCGGTGACAGAATTTAATTCGATATTTAGAACTTCTTCGGCATGACGGATCGTCTGGCGACAGGCCCCATGCACTTGGGGAATACAGCGAAGAGAATACGGATCTTGAACTTTCCCATCTTCTTTATGTGAGTGAATAATGTCAGAGCCACTAATAATTTTTAATAAATTCTCTGATACTTCAACTTGTCCCGGTTGTGGCTTGAGCATTGATATGCGCTTATCAAACGCACTCGCCGTCCCACGAACAGCATCTAGGGTCATACAGGCAATAATATCAGCATGCTTAACAATTTTCTTCGCTTCAACGAGGGCCAGACAACCTAGGGCCAGCATCACGGAAGTCCCGTTAATGAGCGCCAATCCGTCTTTAGGTCCAAGAACAGCGGGCTGTTTGCCGATTTGATGAAGAGCAAAATCAGAACGAATAATTTTACCTTCAAATTCTACTTCCCCCTCTCCAATAAGCGCCAGAGCAATGTGAGAAAGTGGAGCAAGATCTCCCGAAGCTCCCACAGAGCCTTTTTCAGGAATGACAGGATTGATATTGTGATTAATAAAATCGAGCAAGAGCTCAATCGTTTCTGGAGTGACTCCAGAAAAGCCCTGGATTAAGCAGTTAGCACGAGAAAGAATAATCGCGCGAGTGATCTCACGGGAAAAAGGTTTCCCGACACCCGTGCAATGGGAGCGGATTAAATTATATTGAAGTTGCGCCAGGTCCTCATTAGCAATTTGCTTAGAGGCCAGTGCTCCAAAGCCCGTGTTAATACCGTAAACAGGTTGACCTTTTTTAACGATATCTAAAATCACTTGACGAGATTTTTTCATCTTAATAAGGGAGTCAGGATGAATTTCAAGCTTCACCTCACCAGGTCGTGCATTGGAAATAAAAGCCAGATCCTCGATGGTGAGATTGGTTCCAGTTAATTGAAATACTTTAGTCATAATGGGCCTTAGCGAATTTTATTAATGCGACTAGCGTAGTCTTTAGTTGGTTCAGAAAAAATATAGGAGCCTGCCACGAGATTGTTGGCCCCCGCCTGGATGAGGTAGCCCGCATTTTGGTCGTTAATGCCGCCATCAACCTGAATTTGAAATTGAAAATTATTTTTATGGCGGATTTGATCGAGCTCAATCACTTTATCTACCACTTCTGGAATAAATTTTTGACCACCAAAACCAGGATTTACACTCATAAGTAACACAAGATCTACTTTTCCCAAGATATAATGAGGAATCGCCGACACTGGTGTGGAAGGATTCAAAGAGATCCCAACGGATGGATACATCTCTTTAAGTTTTTGAATCAGGCGATCATGGTGGGTAATGGCTTCCCAATGAAACGTAAAATTATGAAGACCCACATTTTTAAAGTTTTCCGCAAAAAAATCTGGATCAGAGACCATAAAGTGGGCATCTAATTTATGCTTAGAAACGGTTTTAACTTTATTGAGAACCGGTTCACCGAAGGTGAGGTTCGGAACAAAGTGGGCATCCATCACATCTAAATGAAGCCAAAGATCATCAATCTTATTCAAGCGCTCGAGTTCTACTTTGAGTTCTAAAAAATCCACTGAGAGCAAACTTGGAGATATCGTAATAGACATAAATTTCCTTAGGCTTCTGTAATAACGATGTCAGATTTTAAACCGTTAAGTAATTCTCTATCTGTGCATGCCTTTTTCCCTTCAAGTTGAATTTCACTTAAGCGCAAACTACCATCAAGGCACCCAACAACAAGTGAGCCAAGATCGTTTTTAGCTTTGCCTGGAGTTAACTTGGCGTGATAAGACTCGGCCATCAAAACTTTAAGGCGCTTGCCATTCAGGAAACAGTAAGTCCCCGGCCATGGATCAAGGGCACGAATAAGATTTAAAATTTCTGCTGTGGTTTTTTGGGAAAACTTTAAAAGACCATCTTCTTTTTTTAAAGTTGGAGCAAATGAAACTTTTGTCTCATCTTGAGGCGTATAAGTGATTTTATTTTCAATCACCTTGACTAAGAAATCATTCATGGCCAGAGCGGCTTGAAATTTAAGACGGGTATAGAGTTGTCCACCATTTTCAGTTGGGGCAATCGCCACGGTATGAAAATGAACCAGGTTACCGGCGTCCATTTTTTTTACCATCTTTTGAATCGATACACCTGTCTGTCTCTCTCCATGAAGAAGAGCATACTGAATGGGAGCTGCCCCACGATATTTTGGGAGGATAGAAGTATGAATATTGAAACAACCCAGCTTACCCATCGAGAGCATTTCGGCTCCCAAAAACTGAGCAAAGGCCAGCACCACCACAAAGTCTAATTCATCGCTTTTTAATTTCGCTAAAAAATCTGGTTCTTTATTAATGTTTTCAGTTTGAAAAAAAGGGATTTTTTTTGTTTTAGCGTACTCAATCACTTCCGGAGATTTCAAATCCATACCACGTCCTGCCGGTCGATCGGGCATAGAGATCACATAGCGAAGGTCAATGTGGGGGTGATTGGCAAGTAGATCAAGGGTTGGAACAGAAAAATCTGGAGTCCCACAAAAAGCGACTTTAAATTTTTTCATCGAACCTTCTCTTTAAGCATTTTCTTTTTGTAGAAATTTTTCTTTAAATTGCTCAGTCGTTCAATGAAGACAACTCCATCAAGATGATCATTTTCATGTTGGATACAAATCGCCAACATGTCGTCGGCTTCTAGTTCGTGAAAGTCACCCTTGAGGTCCTGGTATTTAACGTGA
The DNA here is from genome assembly GCA_947448495.1 of Bacteriovoracaceae bacterium. Classification (GTDB taxonomy): domain Bacteria; phylum Bdellovibrionota; class Bacteriovoracia; order Bacteriovoracales; family Bacteriovoracaceae; genus Peredibacter. The sequence continues at coordinate 18,427 of CANFNX010000030.1, forward strand.
ATCGTTTTATGGCGCTTCACTTCTTCATAGACACCCGGAACAGACAGACAGCCTTCTTCATAAGTCGTCGTACCAGATGTACCCGTGATCACAGGATTAATGAAAACCATGGGGTGAAAGCCCGAAAGACGGACTTCTTCTTTTCCCGCAGAGTTAGTGACAGTTTCGCGATCATAGTCGACATCTAGCACAAAAAGCCTGATGCTTTCTCCAACTTGAGGTGCGGCGAGTCCAATTCCTGGAGCGTGGTACATCGTGAACAGCATGTCTTTCACTAAGTGCTCAAGATCCTTATTGAAATCGGTCACAGGTTTTGCCACTTTCGACAAAACGGGTTCAGGATAAGTCATAATAGGGAGTTGATCTCCCTTGAGTTCATATTTTTCTAAATTCATGGGGCATTTATAGCACAAGGAAGAGTGAAATTAAATTGAGAGTTTTCTATTCTTAAAATAGGTCCAAAGGACGAAGCCAAAAAAACTGACTGGAACTATTCCAGTCGCAAGCCATGGGGGAATGGTGCCCGAATTGCCAAAGGCAATGGCGGAACTATAAAGAACCCAAAAAATAACTGTTGTTAAGAGGGTTTGAACCACATTCTTACCGAAAGAATCAGATCTTCTGTTGGGATTAAAAATGGAAGAAACGGGGAGTAAGGCAAAAACTAAACAGATAAAACTGAGAAAAAATTTGTTCAGCAAAATAATTTGATATTCCCCTACATTAATACCCGTTTTTGAAAGTCTTGAAACGAATTGATAGAGTTTGAAAAAAGAAAGTGTTGTTAAATCAGCTTCAAATTCACCGAAATCTTCAGGCTGTTCATAAAGGGAGAGATCTAATTCTGGCTGAGAAGTTTGTAATGGGAAAATAGGATTATTTAAACTCGACAGATCAACCACATTCTTCAGAGACCAGGTGTTGTTTTTGGTAAAAATGGCCTGGGAGGATTTAAGAATTTTCACACTCTTATGATCAGGGCCAAAAAAATAGATTTCAAAGTTTTGGAGTGATTTATTTTTGCGATCAAAATAAGTGAATGAGGCAAAGTAGTCATGAGATTTATACCAAAACTTCCCACCTTCAATCGAACTTCTTGTGAGATATCTTCCTTCCGATTTTTTACTCTTGGCTATCTCTTGGCGCTTAATGGAGTTGGCCATAGGCTCTAGGAATCCAAGGTTGCAGAATTGAACAGCTACCATCACCAGGGCACATGAACCGATAAGGAAATAAATTTTGAAATACGAATAGCCGGCTGCCAAAATCGAGATAAGCTCAGAGTGTGCCTTCAAACGGTTAAGCGAGAATAAAGAAGCAACCAAGCAGCAAATCGGAATCATCTTGCCCATAAGGTCTGGCATCTTAAGTGAATACTCAAGTAAAACGCGGCTGACTTCCTTCCCTTGAAGGAATCCATTAATAAGATCTGTCGTTGTAATCAAAAGAAAAAGCACCACGAGGGCACCAATGAGGCTCTTGAACCATTCTTTGACGATGAGACGGGATAAAATCAACATTTTTTAATTATAACTGGTAGAAGCGTTTTTGAAAACAACAGCAATAAAGGTTTAACAAAGTAGGCCGAGAAATATTTCAAGCAGAAACTATTCTTGTGCTTGTCGATTAAAACAGAGGACCACTTGTAGTATTCGCCCACAAGAGTTTGACCCCAAGAGTAAGACAAGAGCCAATCTTTAAATTCACGATAGTCGTTTGTTATTTGATGTTGGTCACCATAGCAGTAGGTCACAACATAGCATTTTTTTGATTGCACATAAATTTGTTGATAAGAATGTCGGAAAAAATCAGGATTCTTAAAAACTGATTTTTTTAAATATTTTCTTACCATTTCGGAGTTAACAACTTGAAAGGGTTGATTTGCTGAGAAATGAACAAATTGCTCAAGGCATTTTTTTGAATCATCATGAAATTTAGGAACAGCATCATACATACGGGCCATTTCAAAAAAGATATGACTTATCATAAGCAGTTCAGTGAGATCTTTTTTGGAATCAAACATATTCACACGTAATTCGTAGAGATTTTTCACTTGCTTCACTTCAACCAAAATCATGAAGTAATCGATAAATTTTTTAAGGGCATTTCCGTAATCGCCGGCATCTAAGCTTTCCTTCCCGTGCTTAGCGATCGTAATACGATTTTCGTATTTGTGTTTGAGCCTGAGAATTTTCTCACGCTCATCTTTGGTAACTTTTTTACCCTTCATTGGTAGACCCATAGAAAGCCTATCGGAATTTTAGAACTAACGATTAGAGTTTTAAAACAGCTGAAAGCGAGGTATCGATCAGTCCCTCATCTTTATAAAGATAGTCATGTTGAGTAAATTGCGTAGTGAATTTTTGAGCAAATTCGACGCCTAATTTGGGGCCTATCCAACTAATACCCCAGCTCGTTCCTTTTTGGCCTCGAATGTTGTCATTGAAGGCTCCACCCCTAAAGAAAAAATCATCAAAAAGTTGCAGTTGAAGTGCCGATTTCCACACATACTTGTGTTTAACATCTTTGGTGTATTGGGTTCCTATATCTGCCATCAATGTAAAGCGGCTCGCAAATGCGTACTGCAGACCGGCCGTCACTCGCTCTTCCCCAACTCTTGACCGAGTCGGATCTGTAAGGACAAGGGCGATGATCGTCGAGTCATCAATGACTCTACTGATACCAGCGGTCATTTGATGACCTACAGATTGATGGTTACGCGAGAAGCCTGGGAGCTTATCCTGAATATATCGGTAGGAAATACCCAATGCCGTTTTATCGTCAACCGGTGCTGCAGAATGTATGATCATTTGCTTTCGCTGGTAGCTATTCTCATCTTGGGTCAGATAAGCAAAACCACCTTTTACTGGACCATCTTGGTCTGAAATGAAAAGCCCTTGGGACTTATTGCGGCCTGAAAAGTCGTCATTACTCAACGCGCGCTGGGTACTTTCATGCTGCAGAGTTGTGGAATAGGATTGATAGGAAAAATTGGAACCTGCGAAAAAGGCAGAAGAAGCTGGATTTAGGACAGCAGCTTCGGTAGAAAGAGCACTCGCTACCCCGGCACCAGAAGTTGAGTTCAAGCGGGTGGTTTGAAATTCTCGAATCTGGGCCCAGGATGTCTGGCCCATTGAAAGCATCAGAGCTAAAATAATAAATTTTGTCATACAAAAATGTAGAAAAAAAAGATCTCGAATACAAGGAGATTTATGAAAATCAAGAAGGCCATTATTCCGATTGCCGGAAAAGGGACGAGATTTTTACCGGCGACTAAACAAATCGCAAAGGAAATCATCCCTATCATCAATGTCCCTATGATCCACTACGTGGTTCAGGAAGCTGTAGACGCAGGGATTGAACAAATAATTTTCGTCACCTCCTCCGGAAAATTTTCAGTTGAAGATTATTTTGATCGCAACCAGGAACTTGAGGCTTTTCTAGAAAGAAACAATAAAACCAAAGAATTGGAATTAATTCGAAAGATAGGTTCCATGGTGGATGTAACAGCGGTTAGGCAGAAAGAACAACTTGGTCTAGGCCATGCCGTGCTGATGGCAAAAAGTATGGTCGCAAATGAACCATTTGCTGTTTTATTAGGCGATGACATTGTCATTAATCATCGCCCAGCGATAAAACAACTGATGGATGTCTCGATTGAAAACGGAGATGCACCTGTTATTGGTGTAATGGAAGTTCCTCAAGAGGAAACATCAAAGTATGGTATTGTGAAGGGTGAAGTGATCAATGATAAGACCCTTCGGATGACAGGAATGGTAGAGAAACCAAAACCTCATGAAGCACCTACTAACTTGGCCACTCCGGGTCGTTATATTTTGACGAATGAGATATTTGAAATCTTGGAAAAGATACCACGGGGTGCTGGTAACGAGTACCAATTAACTGATGCCATTAATGTTCTTTGTGGTCGTCGAAATGTCTTCGCCCATAAGTTTGAAGGTGAACGTTATGATACAGGCAATATTTTCGGCTATCTTGATGCGACGATCGATTTTGCACTCAAAGATCCAGAAATTAGGGAGAAGTTTATCACCTCTCTGAAATATCGTTTTAAAAAGAATGGAATTACTCTATGAAAAAAATCCTATTACTATCGGTACTTGTTTCAACTCAGGTGATGGCCTATGTTCCTTCAGTTGAATCTCTTTTTCGACATGGTCCCAATCCAGATATTTCCGCTAATGGAGTAAGTCTCACTTTATCGGTTAAAAAGATGGAGGCTTCTTCAAAAAGTGAGGAAAAAGAAAGTTTAATCAATGAAACAAAGTCCGAAGATTTTTATAAATTGTTTTTCACAAAAAACAGCATTGATTCTATGAAGCTTGCTCAGGCCCGTTATGAAAATAATAGTTTTAGCGAGGCTTCTCTTCTCGAAAAACATTATTATTCAAATTTTACTGCTTACACAATTAAGGGAAATGCTGAGGAGTCAGAGCGTGGGATTTTCTTTGGTCTATTGAGATCTATTATCTTTAACGATGGTGCATTCATCGTAAACTATCTTAAATCTCTAGGTATACCTGTCAAATTGAATAATGAAATCATTAACCGACAAAAAGTAGAACAGCTTGTGAGTTATAAGCAGTACCTTGCAGCTATTAATAAAGACCGTACAAATAAAAAGAACATGATTAATCCCCTTAAGCCAGAGGATGCCGGAGCAAAGGATCGTGCAGATACATTGATGAAAGAACCGATGTACGTCGATCAGAAACAGGTCAAGTTAACAAATGAGAATGGACAACTTAGTTGGCTGATAAGCGCCGGTGGATTTGAAGCTGTCGTTTCGATGAAAGAGAGAGAAATCCAGAGAGTGAAATTTAAGTCACTATTAGGTGAGTACGACATCATTTGCAAAGATTATTGGCTCGCCAATGGAACGCATTCGGTTCCTCGTTTTATTCTTGTGAAGGATTTTAAAGGCGAAACTTATCAGTTGGAAATCATCAACATGAGACATTACCTTGAGAAAGAAGCGGATCTTGTTGGGCGTTTAAAAAAATGGGATACCCTACTTAAAGGCAAAACTTCACACGATCCACGTCCAGCTTTTTTACTTTAATGAAAGTTGCCCGCGTTGCCGTCAATTATCCATTAAAGAACGCTGGACTGCTCTATTTCTACGAAGGAGAACTAGAGCGAGGCCAAGTGGTGGAAGTACCATTGGGGAAACGCAAAGAGCTGGGCTGTGTTGTTTCTAATGATGAATCAAATTCTAAAGAATACCAAGAAACTTCTCAAGACAAAATAAAATCAATCATCGGTCTGGTACCAAATACAAAACTCGAAGAAACCGAATTGGCGCTCTTTGAGTGGATGGCACAGTATTACCATTACAGTTTAGGACAAGTTATATTCGACTCATTACCGAATACTCTAAAACGTCCTAGACCACTTGATGAATCCATGGGGGAGGGGAATGAACTTGAGTTTGTTCCTAATAAAAATCAGCGCTATATCATTGATGAAATACGAAAGGGTTTAGGGAAATTTAATCGGTTTTTAGTCCATGGTGTAACAGGTAGTGGAAAAACTGCGGTGTATTTGGAGTTAATTAAGAAAACGCTGGAGGAGGGAAAGAGTGTATTGTTCCTTCTTCCTGAAATCAATTTAACTCCTCAATTTACATCAACCTTTGCCAAATATGCGAAAGCTAAAATTCTCTCCTACCATTCTGAGCTTTCAGATTCTCAAAAATATCAAATTTGGCAGACCGCCCGCAATGGAAATGGACCTGTCCTTGTATTAGGTGTACGAAGCTCAATTTTTATCCCCCTAAAAAATCTAGGCCTCATTGTTATTGATGAGGAACATGACACCTCTTTTAAGCAGGATGATCGTTGTCCCTATAATGCGAGGGACGTTGCCGCAAAAAAAGCACAACTTCTAAAAATTCCAGTGATCATGGGGTCGGCGACGCCAAGCCTTGAGAGTTATTTTAATTTTCATCAAACTCAGACTGAAAAAAATCTTTTTGAATTAAGGGAAAGAGCTGGCGAGGCATTTCTTCCTGCGATTGAACTCGTCGATGCTAGGGAAAAAGCATCCAAAGAGGTCGACATCTGGCCTTTAGTTCCAAGATCTGTCGACGCCATTAAAAGTGCTCTCTCACGTCAAGAGCAGGTGCTAGTGTTCGTAAATCGGCTTGGGTTTGCCAATTATCTCCAGTGCCGTGCCTGTGGACATCAGTTTTTCTGTCCAAATTGTTCAGTGACGTTGAGATATTTTAGAAGAAAAAATCATTTGGCCTGTAGTCATTGTGAATACAAAGAACCCATGCCTGACCAATGTCCAAAATGTTCATGCCTAACTCTCTCTCACAAGGGTTTTGGAACTGAAAAAATTCAGGATGTCCTTACGACACTTTTTCCTGATAAAAAAATTGAACGATTTGATCGTGATGAAATCAAAACCTTCACTCAACTTGAAAATCGCTTACAAGAATTTCATAACGGAAAAATTGATATCATGGTCGGGACTCAGATGCTTTCAAAAGGGCATAATTTTGAAAAGGTGAAATTGGTTTTAATTTTGGGTATTGATAGCCAGCTCAATTTTCCAGATTTTCGCTCAAGTGAGAGAGTTTATCAGACACTCACCCAGGTCGCTGGAAGGGCCGGTCGGTATTCTCAAGATGGAAAAGTTTTGATTCAAACCCTTAATCCCGAGAGCCATCTTTTTTCAATTGTTAAGAATCATGACTTTGATGAGTTTTATAAGCAAGAACTTGAAATTCGCAAACTTTGCGAGTGTCCGCCTTATAAAAGGTTGGCTATGGTTCATTTTTCATCCCGCTTTCAAGACCGACTTATTCCACATGTCAGCGAACAAGTGGGACCTATGTTGAGAGGTCTTATTGCCCAACATTTTCCTGAGGTGAGTCTTTTAGGTCCTCGACCGGCCCCCATTGAGAAAAAGGCAAACCAGTTTACTTGGTCTATTTTGCTTAAGTCGCAAGATCTCGCTCAACTCCATAACCTCTTAAAAACATTTGAAATCAATTACAAAAGCTTGAGCTCGGTTAGTTACAAAATCGATATAGATCCCTACACGATGGTCTAAACCCTTAAG
>CANFNX010000031.1 GCA_947448495.1 Bacteriovoracaceae bacterium
ATATTTCAGGCTCGTCCCTCTTGTTCTGGCTTCAATACTTTTAACTTATGTTGGACTTAAATTAGGTTGGGTGAGTGGCCCGTCATATGCTACTGAAGTTCAATCACCATGGCTTGGTCGCTATTTAAATTTTACACCGGATTTGGCAGAAGCCTTAAAACAAGCATTCTACGGAGTGTATTTCGAATTTAAATCAGGTCGTACATACAACCCGAATCTTTGGACGATTGGATACGAACTCATTAGCTCTTATGTTCTATTCCTCTGTCTTTGTCTGTTTGGAAAATGGAAAAAGTCTCCCTGGCCTTATTTCATCCTAGCATTCATTTTTGGGCCTTGGAAAGGAATGATGAGCTTTCTCTTTGGTGCCTTCCTCACTCGAATACCTGAAAAAAAATATTCCGTTTGGATTTTGCTCCCCTTGGCAGTGCTTGGCTTTTATCTATCAGATCTCGAAGGTGGACTCTCACCCTATGCCCGTTCAATTGGGGCCGGGATATTAATGTTTGTCCTTTTGAAGTCGCATAAATTGAGAGGATGGCTTTCTAGAGGACCAATAAAGTTCCTCGGCGACATTTCTTATTCACTCTACGTGATACATTTTTTACTGCTCACAACACTGACATCTTTTTTTGGGCATAGATGGAATGCCCAAAATAGTTTCTGGTCCGCAGGATTGATTTTTGTCATCACGACGATCGCATTGATTGCGTTGTCTTATTCCCTCTGGCGATTTATTGATAAACCTGGGATAAGTTTTGCAAAAAAAATATCTCAGAAATTTATGGGTTCAGTTTAAATTGATCTCTTATGGAAAAGGTCTTTTTAAATCCCTCCTCAATTGAAACACGAGGGAAGTAACCAAAATCTTTTCTCGCTTTATCTTGTGAAAAATAATGAGATTTTCCGAGATTGAGTGCAACAAATCTCGTCATCGGTGGCTCAGGTTTTTGAATACCGGCCAATTTAAATAATTTCTCAAACATCCATCCTAAACGATATGCAGCCGAGACATCGATAGACTTCATGACAGGATCAATTTTCACATATCCTAAAACTTGATTTATAAAATCCCAAAGTTTTACAGGTCGCTCCTGCCCAACAAAATAGGCCTCCCCACACACTTTCGAACCAGGTCTTAAGTGCTCAAAGGCCAGAACATGTGCCAGCGCTGCATTTTCAACATAGATAACATCCACAAGATTTTCACCATCCCCAACGATCCGTAATTTGCCCTCTCTTCCTTTTTGGATGACTCGAGGAAACAAATGGGGATCCCCTGGCCCCCAAATAAGATGAGGTCGAATCGCGCACGTTAAAAACTTAGCTCCGTCATTGCTTTGAAGAACCAATCTTTCGGCCATGGACTTTGTTTCAGCATAGGGAGTCAGAAACTCACTTGGATATGGTTGAGATTCGTTGACTCCAAGCAGGTCATCTTTTCCAAAAACAACCGAAGGAGAAGAGGTATAAATAAAACGCTGAACTCCGTGTGCCTTGGCCGCCTCAAGAAGATTCTTAGTGCCAGTATAATTAATATCGAGAAAGTCTTGATATCGTCCCCAAACACCCGCAAGAGCAGCAACATGAAAAATGGCATCAAAACCATTCAACAAGGCACGTTCCACATCTGCTGGTTTGGCAAGATCACCTTTAATCGTAGGAACACCCAGCTGATCGAGGTGCTCATAAGTATGACGAGAAAAATTTGTCACCAAATAAGTAGGATTCTTGAGGAGTTCTTTAATAATATAAGTGCCGAGAAAACCGCCACCACCAGTCACTAAAATACGCATAGGATAATTCTAAACTTGAAGGATTCTTCCGTCTAGCTGTCGTATTGCGATTGGGCCCAGATTGAAAGCTTAATTCGATCAATTTTAATATTGTGCCTGACATCGACAGGAAAATGAGGATACACAAAGAAATCTTTTATCATTTGTGTATGAGGAGAAGTTAGTGCCAGAGTTTGAAGCTCCTGAAGAAATTTTGGCCCCATTTCTTTTCGGCCATCTTTTCTTTCAATCACGACTCCGGCCAGGACTTGGTTCTTGTGCCTTAGCTTAACTAAGGCCGATCGTTTGACCAAAGGGTGCTGATTAAAAATTGCTTCCACGCGAATAGGATAATGAATAGTTTTTTCATCAACTATTACCTGATGGGTTTTGCGGCCCAAAAACCAAAGGCGCCCAAGCTGATCGATATACCCAAGATCGCCCATGCGATGCCAAAGTTTTCCCTCTGATACTATTTTCGCATCCATCGTTTCGTTAGGCATTTCAAAATAGGCCGGCGTGACCTGCTTTCCCGTAACAACAATTTCACCAATTTCAAAGGGCGCTAAAGGCCCTAATGAGACTTCTGGAATATGCGAAGCTTTTATGATTTTGATATCTGTCTGAGGCACCGGCCAACCAATGCATGTGCCAGCACCTGATTTTGTTTGCTGCGCCAATTGATCAAGGATTTCAGAACCGGATATTAAACTAACCGGAAGGCACTCTGTTGCACCATAAGGGGTATAAGTATCGCCGTTAGGGAGAATTTTTTTGAACATCTCGTGAATTTCACTCCGAACGGGAGCACCAAACATCACGACATGCTTAACCGAAGGCAGAGATATTCCTTGAGAAAGGCAATACTCACCCACCCTTTGCCAAATTGAAGGCGATCCAGCGACAAAAGTTGCTTGGTTATCTAAAATATTTTGTACGATTCGCTTAGGATGACATTGAGCGGGTCTTGTAGGATCCATATCCGGCACAACTGATGTCATCCCCATTGCAAGAGTGAAAAGAGCAAATAAAGGAAAACCAGGCACATCCAACTGATTGTGATCAAGTTGGAACATCGTTTGAAGTGCATCGGTTTGGGCATTTAAAATACCATGAGTATAAAGCACTCCCTTAGGAATACCTGTCCCACCCGAAGTAAAAAGAATGGCAGAATAATCAGAATTCTGCGCTGGAAAGATATCAAAAGTTTTTTTTTCTGATTCTAAATCTTGGTACAAAAAATGTGTAACACCAAAGACTCTCTGAAGTGAGATTTTGATTTTAACCGTTGCAAAAGACTTAGGCATAAATCGTCTGATCCAATGAACAAGTCCTATCGAAACCATGGCCTCAGGTTTTACCTGCTTAATACACGAAAGTAGATTTTTAAATCCCATGCCAGGATCAATTAAAACAGGAATGGCGCCTACCTTAAAAAGAGCAAACGTTAGAACCGAAAAATCAAGACAAGGCTTTACAAACAAAAGTGTTCGCATTCCTGGCCGAATTCCAGTGGCAATTAACTTATTTGCCATCTGGTTGGAACGCTCCTCAAACATCTTGAACGTGTAGTATGGATAATCATGGCCACCATCAAATCGGCGCTTTGAGAAGACAACTGATTTTTTATCAGGATAAAGTTGAGCAACTTGAGAAATTCTATGGGCGATATTCATTTACTTAATAAAATTCCAAATTTTTGAACTGACTTCCTCAAGAGCGTCTTCTAATACATAATGACCTGCATCTGCAAACCAATGAGCATCTGCATCCGGAAACAAAGAAACAAATTTCTCAAAAAAATGATGATTAAAACAAAAGTCTTTTCCACCCCAGAGAATTAATTTTGGTTGCGGTAAGGTCTTAAGCTTCGCTTCAATGTCAGATAATGTCTTATACGTCGGATGATCTGTCTCCATAGGGATATCTTGAACAAAGCGAGCTACCGCAACTCTATTCTCCCATGAATTATAGGGCAAAAGATAACCGGCCTTTATCATTTTTGGCAGAGGCTTCGTTGTTGTCATGAAGGTCGCAGGCCAGGCAAAAAGATTCCATTTACGAGTCAGCCATTCTCCGAACTTCCCTTGTCTTAAAAGATTAATACGTTGAGGAATATGGGAGCTAGGATAGGCCGCAGTATTCAGTATGACTATTTTGTCAAAAAGTTCTGGATATCTTGTCACAAGTCCAAAACCTATAGCGCCACCCCAATCATGAACGATAAGGATAATTTTCTTAAGATCAAGGAAACGTATGAGCTGATAGGTATTTTGGATATGAGTTTCTAGATTGTAGGTAAAATCCTGGGGCTTATCAGAAAAACCACAACCCATATGATCAGGAACAATCGTTCTAAATTTTGGACTAAAGGTTTGAACGAGATTGCGGTAATAGAATGACCACGTTGGGTTGCCATGTAACATCAGGATAGGTTGCCCCTGGCCTTCATCGATATAATGTAAACTGTTTTGTCCAAGACGAAGAAAATGTGAACGAAAAGGGTAAACTTTATCCAGGCCCATTTCTTGAATTTTATTTTTTATATCACTCATGAATTCCACTCCATTCCTAGCATTGTACTGGTAAGTCCACTGCCGATACCTAATAAGGCAATTTTATCATTAGGTTTAAAAAAATTCGCCTCGGCAGCTTTCATCAGAGTGATGGGAAGTGCTGCTGATCCCGTGTTACCGAACATTTCGAAAGTTTGAAAATCTCTATCTAGTGGCAGACCAAGCTCCGTTAACATTGCCTGACGATGAGCTGTCCCAACTTGATGGGGAATAATTTTATCCACATCAGTATTTTTCCAATTTAAAACTTGTAAGCATTTTTGCCAGTTTTCTTTTGAAAGTTTAACACCGGCCTTTAGGAGAGCTTCAGAATCTGTTTCCATCATAAGTCCATGTGTTGATCCGTCCCCTTGGCACAACTCAACAGCAGCCGAATCCGTCAACGTTGAACCACCTAAAATTTTTGCGCCGTTAGGTGCCAGCGATTCATGAGCGAGGAGGATCGCAACACCAGCTGAGCCAATAGTGAGTGATGCAATAAATGGCTTTATTTTTTTTCGATCCATCTGGGGATCATTTTTTAAATGACGAATCGTTTCTTCAAGAAGGGGGCCAGAGTTTTCACCTGAAACGATTAATGCCGTTTTTATAACCCCTCGCTCGATCATCTGCCCCGCCATGAGAATGCTTGAGAGAACACCCAGGCAAGCATTGGAGAGATCAGAAATCATACAATGAGGTGAAAGTTTTAGATTAAAGTGAACCTTAGCAGCTGTAGCAGGCTCAAGAAAGTCTCTGCAAACAGAGGCGTGTAAAAGCAGATCAATTTTTTCACGCGGAAACTTTTGAAGAATTTTTTCTGCGGCCTTGGTGGCAATAGAGCTTGGAGAAGTGCCCTTCTCCCAAAAACCGCGGCGTTTGATACCAGTCTGGAGCTCAAGTCTACCTTGAGGAAGCTTTGCCCTAGTGTAGAGTTCACTTAACTCATTTTCAATATCATCTGTACTTAAAAACTTTTCAGGTTCCTCATAGGCATAAGAATGGAGTCGTAAAAAATCAAATTTCATGTTTCACCCCCCATTAAACCATGAAGATTCGCCATTGAAATTCCAGATAACATAGCTCCCACAATTCCTAAAAACCCTTGATCTGTGCCAATGATAAACAAACCAGGCACAGAAGTTTTACCATCTCTGGTTTTATCTATTGAGCCATAGACCGTGCCATTAAGATGCCAAGTGTAGCGCTCTATCGTTAAAGGAGAAAAGACATCTTTAAAAAGAAGTTTACCGTCAAAACCTGGAGAGAGATTTCTCACTAATCTTAAAGCCGAATCTGCAACCGCCTCTTTTTTTAATTCGTACTCTTCACGAGCGAGATCGCGCCACTGATCATAATTGGCCATGTAAGTAATTCGAACTGTCCCCTCACCATCAGTTTTTGAGGCTTCATAGTTATCAGGGAAACAAACCACAGCTGAAGTAGAATCAAAAAAATTCTTTGCCGGACGGTAGGAATACTTAGGAGCATTATTATAGAAAACAATGGTAGGATCATTTTGATTTGAGGCTATTTTTTTATCAAATACAAAAATACTCTCCAAGAAAGTCATTGCCCCAACTCTTGGAGTGATGTCTGCCTTGAAACCGGGGGTTATTTTCACTGTCTCTGGGTATCCAATAGATGAGAAAATGACTGGAGCCATGAGAGATTCTCCTCCCAGGTCCACACCCACGGCATTACCAGAGCTATCAGTGAGAATGGAAGTAACGGCGGCCTTAAAGCGAACCTCACCACCTAAATCTTCGAGTTTTTTCATCAAAAGACTAATAATAGTGCGCACGCCCCCCTCAGGACGGGAAAATCCCTCAAAATAAAGTGACTTGAACATGATCACAAATTGAGCGAAATCCATGTCATCTTCCCAGGCCGATCCATAAATTAACAGAGGACAAAGAATCATTTCGATCAATAATTCATCACTGATGATAGATTTAAGTGCCTCTCGAGAAGAGGAGTAACCTAAAGACAAATCAAGTTCATTAAATTCCTTAACTTTTACGACGAGCTTATTAAAGGCATCGATCTGAGAAGGAAATTTCTCTGCCACCTCATTTTCAAGTAATTCAAATTCATTTGAAAATTTTAATTCATAATCAGGAAATGAAATCTTTGAATAAGTCTGAGGGCAGAGCTTGAAATCATCATAGGAGAGGCGTAACTGTTTAAGGAGTTTTGAAAAAGGCTTTGCCTTTTCACCTTTCTTCATGAAATTGGTCAAGGCATGAAGACCGACATCAAATTGCCGGATACCGCCCTTATCAAAATTTCGTCGCTGATAATAAGAATTGAGCCCGCCAGGAATGGAGTGTTTTTCTAGGATCACGACTTTCTTGTCAAACATCGCCAATCGGATGCCGGCGGCAAGCCCCGACATCCCGGCACCGATGACAATTGCGTCGTAGTTCATGATTTAAATTACGCGAATTTCGGTGAAAGATAGGCCACGCATGACTCAAGAGTCGCGAGCTTTGGATAATCTTCCTGAGGAACTTCGACTTTATGACGCTTACGAAGTTCCATGACGATATCTAAAAAATCCATCGAATCAAGATCAAGTTGCTCGCGAAGTGACTTCGAATCATCAAGACCTGTGACATCTTCATCTGGTGCAATGTCTGAAATAATATCGATTACGATTTGGCGAACATTAGCTGCAGTCATGGGTCAATACTCCTTAAACAGTATACTTTTTTACAATTAAAGCTGAATTTATTCCTAGCATTCCAAAAGAGTTATTTAAAATGTAATTCACTTTTCCAATATGCTTAGGCTCGTTAAAGACGAGGTTTTTAATTTCACATTCTGGATCAAGTTCAGTCACATTCATTCCAGGATGAACGACACCGTCTTCAAAACTTGGAAGGTTACCGGCAAGCTCTAAGCTTCCAGCGGCTCCCATACAATGGCCAATATGACCTTTAGTAAAATTAACAAACGTTTTATCAGAGCTCACAAAAGCATCACGGACGGCCTTACTTTCGTTAACGTCACCTGTTCCGGTACCTGTTGCATGCATATTAACAATGTCGATATCACTAATTTTTAAACCTGCACGCTTAATCGCCTTATGCATACACTCGACTTGTCTCTCCCCATTCGGATTCACAAAATCGGTAGCATCAGAGTTGATAGCATATCCAACGATTTCAGCATAAATTTTTGCGCCCCGTTTTTTAGCATCTGAGAGACGCTCTAGAACGTAAATACAGCCACCTTCAGAAATCGCAATTCCATTACGATTCTTATCAAGCGGACGAGAGGCTTTTGTTGGATCCTCATGGTGGGCCAAAGCCCCCTGAGCGGCGAAAGCAGCAAAAATACCAAAGGTCTGAGGTGATTCAGAAATCCCACCGGCCAAAGCAAGATCAACTTCTCCTAGAAGAAGCTGCTGTACCCCTTGAATGATACCCACATTCCCACCAGCACAGGCAGAACCGAGTGTGTAATGGGGACCAGTAATATTTAGGTTTAGCGTGACTTCACCCGCTGGTGAATTTGAGACTGTTCTTGGATTATGATGAGGCGACCACAATTTCCAATCAAGGTTGTTTTGGTGCATTTCATAGATTTCATTTTCTGTTTCGACATTTCCATGCTCGGTGATTCCTAAAAAAACACCCACCATAGATTTATCAACCAGTTCCCAATTTAGACCAGAGTCTTTCACCGCTTCATTTGCACAATAGATGGAAATACTTCCCGCACGAGTCCCACGACGACGTAACTTTTTTGATTGGTATTTGAATTCATCAAAATCACACAGACCGGCAACTTGTTTGCCCATATACCGAATTTCCGCGTGAGTAACTCCAGATTTACAATTAAGTAAATTAGTCCTGAACTCCTCAAGGTTGTTACCATTAGGAGCAGTTAATCCAATACCTGTCATCACAATGCGTTGTGTGTCATCCATCGAAAATACCTAGGGATAGAGGCTAAAAATAGGATGAAAAATTAACTCATGAATCCTTATTTGTATAGTGAACAATTAATAGAACTGAGATCGAAATCAACTTGCCCAAAACGGCCCTTTCAAGCATAGTTATTCTGCTTTAATAAAAAATCAAGGAAGGAGCCATTTATGGAAAGCCTGATCGTCATTTCAAAAGTTAAAAAATTCATTAAAGAAAAGGGAGACTTCAATACATCCGCAGGATTTTTTGAGCCCTTGAACCAAGATATTTTGAAAGCGTGCCGCGACGCTATGAATCATGCCCAAAAACTCGGAAGAAAGACGGTTATGGGGAAAGACTTCAATCTTTATATCGAAAACCCAGACATAGGTGAAGCTTTGGTGGTTGCGTCAAAGGTTAAAAAGCTTATCAAGGATGAAGGTGGGCTCTCTACATCTTCTCAGGCCATTGATCAGCTCACAATAAGAATCCAAACCATTTGTAATAAGGCGATTGAAAATGCCAAGACAGATAAAAGAAAGACTGTCATGGATCGAGACTTCGCAGCACCGACCACATTAACGTGAATTATTTTGTCCCAGGGGCTACAGTTCCTGGGACCTCTATTCGAGGCGCAGACTTTAAAAAAGGCAAAGACAGAAAGTAACTTGCCCCACAAACCACTACCGTCATAATAATCGGGAATTCAATTTCAAAATAATAATTTGTCGTCGCCCAACAAACCAAACTCGCTAGAATGGCAAAAATCGCATTCTTAGGGCCACCCTTCTTTGACCAAAGGGCAATCATTGTCATAATGAGAATGCTTGGTCCCCCCATAGAAGAGGACGTTTCAACTAGATCTGTAATGGATTCAGAGGAAAACGCGATGAGATAAGCAATGACACCTGATGAAAGTGTTCCAAATCTTGCAACATGAACTTTTTGCTTCTCGGTTAATTTCGGGAATGCCGTATAAATCAAATTATGAGAGGCAAGAGCAGAAGCCGAAAGCAGCGTTGTATCAACAGTGGATAAAATAGCCGAAACGAGTGCTCCAATAAAAATAATATAAAAAGCGTAGTTCAAGTGAGTTTTAGCAATCAAAGGCATGAGGGTCTCAGAGTCATTTAAATTTGGCATGTAGTTTTGACCAAGAAGACCAATCATCACAGGAACGCATCCAACCAATAAATAAATTGAAGCTGCTCTTAGCGTTGAATTGAATGCAACTTTTTCAGAGCGACTGGCCACGACCCTTGAAACGAGCTCCTGGGCCATCACAGAACCTAAGATCGGAACCATCCACATTTCAATATTGCCAAGCAGACTTAACTGCTGGGTTTCTGGACTCGAGAAAGAAAGTTTCTCAAGGGGAATTGTCGCAAGTGCTGGCCCAATTCCACCAAGATCAATAACAACAGCGGCCAACATACAAAACAAACCAATGATGACAGCAATACCTTGGATAAAATCGTTATAAGCATCCGCCAATAGACCACCTAGCATTGTGTAGCATATGACCACACCGGCCGCTACAGTCACTGCTAGAGTCACCCCGATTTCAGTGTTTGAATGAATGATCTGCCCGAGAGCACGAATTTGAGCTGCGGCCCAAATGATACTTCCAGGAATCATAAGAATCGCAGCAAGTTTTTCTGTCGTGGGAGAAAAACGCTCACGAAAAAGATCTGGAATGGTGGTGATTTTTCTTCGCCAAAGAACTTTCGAAAAAAAGAAGGCCATTAAAAGCAAACAGATCGTATAGCCGAGGGGATCCGCGTGAAGGGCAGAAAGACCATGTCTGTAAACAGCACCTGCTGTTCCCACACATGTTTCGGCCCCAAACCATGTTGCAAATATAGAGAAAGTTGCAAGACCAGGTCCCAAAGAGCGACCCGCCAGGAAGTAATCATCTTGTGTCTTGATTTTTTTGGACACCCAAATGCCTACGAAAAGCATCGACAATACGTAGAGGGCTATTCCAAAAAGTTCCCAGTTCATCTTATGACTTATCCCCTTTATCTAATAAGGTAGGCAACGGCAACGCCCACAAAATTCCCCACTGCAATTCCAACCAGACCAGTTGTGACTCCAGAGACTAAAATTGCCTTGTTCTTTAGAACCTGACCCATCGGCGCCACAAACGCCGGCCCAAAAATTCCGGCCATTGAAGTAATGATGGCAGTATCTCTATCAATTTTGAGGAAAAAGCAACAAAGAAAATGCAAAAGAATACTCCCAAACATAATGAGGCCTGTGAAGAGGAAATACCACCAGCTTCCAGATATCAGCTGGGAAGCGTTTGCCAATGAACCCACAGCAAGACAAAAGACCAATAAAAGATATTGTCCTAACTCTTGAGAACCTTCAAAGTGTCTGATTTTTTTATTAAAAGAAAAGACTAAAGCGAAAGCTGTCACTCCAAGAATGATAATTCCCGGGACCTCTTCTCCCGTGAGAAATCGTGACAGGGAAACTGATATCCCTACAATCAAGGCCGTTCCCACCAAAAGCAGAAAAGAGTGAAAAAATTTCTTAGTCAGTTTTAAATCTCGCCATTTACTAAGATCAATATCCTCTTCAGTAGTTCCTTCATAATTAAAAGCGGGCAGGAACCGTGAAAGAATTTTAACTCCAACAGACATGACAAATAACAAATAGATCCCACCGATAACAACATCAACTGCATTCAGCATGACAAAAACATCATCACGAACATTAAGGATTTTTCCAATAGCTGTGAGATTGGCCGTTCCACCGACATAGACACCAACTAGCATACCTGCCATTTTCCAGACTTCTGGATCATGATTTTTGTAATAGACACCAACCAGATAACTGACAAGCATGACCGAAAAAATAAGAATCACAAAAGAGATAATGGTGGTCTTCGCTAATTTTATCCAGCCCAAAAGATCAACTGAAAGCATGAGTAAAGGTAAGGCAAAAAGAACCGTTAGCTCTGAAATTGAGCGCGCCAGCTGCTGATCCCACATAGTTCCTGCAACATTTCCCAAAACAATACCCGAAGCATAACAGCAAACTACGGGACTCAACCATTGGATGAGTTTTATGCGGTTTTCAAATTTCAATATGATAAATGGTAAGAGAAAAAAGATTGCGATTAGCACCAAATAAAACATAAAAATTCCTTTGAATCATGAAAGCGTGCCTTTCGGTCTCTGTAAAGTATTTTCCCTTTGCGCAGAAACTGACCCAATGAGAGAATAGGCCCATGAAAATCTTTCTACTCACTTTTATTTTTTGCTCCCTTCAAACATTGGCGTCAACTACAAATAAACTCACTCTTTATTTTATCCCCTCGCCATTAGGAATGGATTGGTCCTCTCCCTCGACTCTGGCCATGAGCGCGCTAAAAAATCGCTTAAGTTTCAAATCGAGATTCATGGGCCACGTTTTTGTAGAACTGGATTGCAATGGAGACAAGCAACTTACAGGAATGGTTGGAAAAAGATTTGATTATTTAACTCAGCTTTTTATTCATGAACGCGGCCTGGGCGTGCTCTTTCACAGCTTTGATGGTGGTCTAGAAGAAAAAGCCGAAGTCGAAGACGAGATCAAAGACCTGGCCCAAGAGGGAGAAAGAATCAATTTTGTTCGTTACAAACTTAATCAAGGCCAGTGCCTGAGGGCGCAGACTTATCTGAAAGAATATAGGGATCGAAATGTGGGAAGGTATTATGGACTGGCCAACCGACCTCTCTATGCTGAGGGTTCCGGATGCTCAGCTTTTGGTGCAAGCTTTGTAGAAGTCGTGGGTCTCGCTGATCAGGAGATCAAGGACTCATGGTCGCAGACAGTTAATATTCCCATGGAATTTGCCGGGCCTCCTCTCAAGCAAGAGGGTGTGAATTTCCTTAAATTAATGATGAATGCCTCTCGCTGGGCCAAAGAGGGAGAGCTTCATCGCAAGTTAACTTTTTGGTCACCCGATAGAATGTTTCAGTGGGTACAAAATAAAGTGCGAGAAACAAAAAGCTCAACCCAGTTCACAACCGTGGATATTGATAAGGCCAAAGGCATAGAGATTGATAAGTCCTATCTACCGGCCCCTGAGGGACCCATCTGGCAACAACACCTTGACCCTTATCTAATTAAAGATCAAAAGACATCTTCAACAATTAAATAGACTTCTTTCTTTTCACAACTGCACATGCAATAGGTAGAGTTGTTGATCCATGGAATTTATTGTTAGACTTCACTGTTTTCGGAATAATGTATTTCTGATCCACTCCATGAATAACAAGAACTCGACCTGCTAAATTTAAATCTTCATGAGCGGCCAAAACGGCATTATGGTCATACTTGATTGTTTTAATAGAATGAAGTGCAGCTAATATTCGTGAAAGACCTCCGGTCTGGAAATAACGATAATGCCCATGATTGTCGGCAAGCTTCCTAAAATCCTTTCCCTGAATTTGATTATTAATGTTTCTATCAAAAGGCAGTAGCTGTTTTCCCCAGATGTAACTCCCCTCTTGATCATCGATAAAACCATCATGATTAAGATCATCTTTTTCAGTGGGGCAATTTGAGCCAACATAAAGGCTTTGATAATGATATCCAAAAGGCAAATGAAACGAATTCACATTGACCTTAAATTCATCCCCCTTAACAGAAAATTTGACTCTTCCATGAAGTCGAAAAAAGCCTTTGCGATGAATTTTCTGATGATTCAAAGCTATGAGCTCTGCTTCATAATCTCCATGGGTTTCTTGATTGGTAAATTCGCCCACATTTTTATGGGAAGTTGGGTTACGGCCACAAGAGCAAACTAAAAAAAAGCATAGCAATAAAACTTTCATGACAACTCTCCTCATTTATTTTCATAATGGTGAGAAGCAAAATGAATGCCAAACTAGTGGCCAATTGCAAGCCCCTCTCCCCGCGGATCACTGACGCCTACCCAAAGAGGTCCTTGTTTTTTTATCGCTTGAACAGAGCATCCAAGTTTTTCGTGAACAACATTATGTCCCATTCTTTTTAATTCAGACTCCACTTTTTCAGACAAAAATGGAGACTCAATCTTTAGGAGATCTGGTAGCCATTGTTGGTGAATACGGGTGGCAGCAACCGATTCATAAAGTGGCATCTCAAACTCAACTGCATTAAGTATTGTTTGAGCGACACAACTAATGATTTTTGTCCCAGAAGGTGAACCTAAGGCCATGAGCGGTTCATCCCCTTTTAAGATAATGGTAGGGGACATACTTGAAAGTGGGCGTTTTTTTGGTTCAATTAGATTATGCTCTCCCCCAACTGCTCCAAAAAGATTTAAAGCAGAAACCTTCTGAGCGAAGTCATCCATTTCATTATTTAAAACAATCCCTGTTCCTTTGGCGACGACTCCCGATCCAAACCAACCATTAATAGTCTGAGTTGAAGCAACAAGATTGCCTTCGCCATCGGCCAGCGAAAAATGAGTCGTCTCAGTGGATTCATAAGGAAGAGGTAAAAGCTTTAAATCTTTGGCAGATGTGGCGTGACTCGTCTGAAGAGAGCGTGACAACTGACTGAGATATTTATCATTGAGAAGACGATCAACAGGGACAGCTTGAAAATCGGGGTCACCAAGATAATGGGCCCGGTCCATGAAGGCCCGTTGAAGAGCATTGGCGATGAGATGCGTGGCCTGTGTCGATTGAGGTCCCATCTTTTTTAACTTATAAGGTGAGAGCATTTTTAAAATCTGAATGACATGGACACCTCCAGAGCTAGGAGGTGGCATTGAGAACACTTTAAGTCCTTTATAGGCACCTTGAACTGGCATTCTCTCTTTCATGCGGTAATCTCTCAGATCTTTATCAGTTAAGATTCCTCTTTTTGAACGAACAGTATGAGTGATCGATTTTGCTACACGGCCACGATAAAAGCCCGCTTTACCTTCTTGAGCGATAATCTCGAATGTTTTTGCAAGATCCTCCTGAATGAGGAGAGATCCAAGGGCAGGAACACTTCCCTGGTCTCTTAAAAAAATTCTTTTCGCTTCGGGATCTGCGGCCAAAACATGCTTGCGATCTTCCATCGCCATTTTTAAGTGATCGTAAACAGGAAATCCCTCTCGAGCTAACTTAATCGCTGGGGCAATACATTTGTGCCATGGGAGTTTTCCAAATCTTTGATGAATATCATATAGACCAGAGACAAGACCAGGTGTCGCCACCGCTAGAGGACCTTGCTGAGACAACAAGGGTTGTGGAACTCCCTTGTCGGTAAGAAACATTTTTTCTCTAGAAAGAACGGGCGCGACCTCTCGAAAATCGAAAGCATAGACTTTATTTTCTTTGCGTGAAAAATAAAGCAAAAAACCACCTCCGCCAATACCTGTCGACTGAGGACGTTCAACTGAAATCATGAAAGATGCAGTTATGAATGCATCGATAATGTTCCCACCATTTTTAAAGGTTTCTATGGTAGCAAGAGAAGTTGCCTCACCCTGGGTTGCAACCATCTCATGGTGAGCAGTGGCTTCATATTGCGATCGCTTCAACGGCGCAGTGACTTGAACAACATTCACCTTGTGAGAGCAACCGAGTAGAGCAATCAACAAAACTAATGAACGCATTTACGACTCCAAATGAATAAAGGATACTGAGGAAGTCTAGGAGAAATGAAATGGATCTAAAAGATAAAAGATGTGTGCCCTGCAAAGGCCCTGTTCCCACTCTAGATCAGGAGCAGAAGCTAAAACTATTAAATGAATTAGGTGCAAATTGGAAATTATCTCCCAACAGTGATCGACTATTTCGAGATTTTTCATTTAAAAACTTTGTTAAAGCATTGGAATTTACAAATCTGATTGGACAAATCGCGGAAGCAGAAAAACATCATCCAGAGATAAATTTAAGCTGGGGTCATGTAAAAGTGATTATCTGGACACACACAAACAATAATTTACACGAAAACGATTTTATTTTAGCCGCCAAAATTGAAGAGGCCTTCATTCATCTTTCTTGAGGGTACCTTTGGATTTAAGCTTCACCTCTCTCAGGTAATTTTTTTGTTTTGCATTTTTCTTTAACAAATAGGATTGAGAAGGATCGATGTAAAACTGTTTTAAAGCTTCTCGACCGATTAGCATTCGATACTTCATAGACTGACGATTAGTTAACGTTAGTTGAATTGTTTTTTTAAGGCCACCCATCTGAATTTGAGTCTGGATCACATACCTGCGTTCTTTGTGGCCTCCGGAATCTGAAACAATTCGTTGATCGGCAAGCGGCGCTAAACAAACAACAACTATTCCCTCGTTCTTCTGAATAGGATGAACCTTAAATTTTACGTACCTAATTCCATTTTTCGTCACCACTTTAATGTCGAAGGCGTGCAAACTTGAGGTTTTCGCACCGGTATCCACTTTGGCTTTCAGGGCAGGTATATTTAATTCTGGTAATGAGATCCATTCCCTAAAACCTATGATCGTGGACCCATTTTTATTTTCATTCATTTTTCTATTTTAAAAATAAATCAGGAAAAAGGGAAAATGGATGATTTTTCCTGTAGAGAATTCTTGCAATGAAGGTGTGGGGTGTTAGAATAAAAAGAGTGACAAGATGTCTAAGCTTAATGAGGTTCATTTCATGAAGAAAATGTCTGTATTTCCGTCTCTTGCGTTATCATCTCTACTATTATTGAGTTGTACAAACATCAATCGGAAAGTTCTTCGCGAACCAAGTCAGGACATGACTTCCTTGATGAATTCAGTCGACATTGACAAAGAAGATGTTCTTCCAAAAAAACCGAAGTCCGGTGAGTATACTCACGAAATGGCAGAGGCCAATGCTGATGACCTGGAGATAGAAAAAGAAGTTGGAGCAGCTGAAATCGATACAGAGTTACCCGGTTCCGAGCCTGATGAAATCCCATACGCAAGGGACTTTCTGAAGAAGAAAAACACTAAAAGAATGCAATTCTGGGTTGATTATTTTACTAAAAAGAATCGTGATCGCTTTCAAAGATTCATAAATAATGGTGAAGAGTATCGCCACCATATTGAAAAAGTTTTTCAAGAATATGGTCTTCCCAAAGAACTTTACTACGTTGGACTTATTGAATCTGGTTATTATTTAGGTGCCAAGTCTCACGCCTCTGCCGTTGGACCTTGGCAATTTATCAAGGCCACTGGACGCCGCTATGGGATGAAAATTACTCATGAGCTAGATGAAAGACAAGATCTATTCAAAGCAACTCACGCAGCTGCTCAGTACTTTAGAGATCTACATAACATTTTCTCAAGTTGGGAATTGGCCCTTGCTGCTTACAATGCAGGTGAAAATGGAATGATGAGAAGAATTATGAAGCATGGAACACATGACTTCTATAAACTCTCGCAAAAGAAGCTTCTACCATCTGAGACGATTAACTATGTTCCTAAGGTCTTAGCAGCAATGCATATTGTGCAAAATGCTAAGGAGTATGGTTTTGAGATACCTGTAAAAAAGTATCGTCTTTTCGATCTTACAGAATTGCGTCCAGTAAAAAAGAATGTGTCCCTTAAGACTATTGCAGAACGATTAAATGTGAGTGTTAAGCTCATTAAAAAACTTAACCCAGAATTAAAGCGTGGATTAACTCCAAGACAATTGGCCGGAACTTATTTTTTGAGAGTACCAAAATCTCAATATGCCTACAAACTTGATGATCTTAAAGAAAGTGAAATTGCCTCTGCAAACCGTCTGACGAAACCTGAGTCTAGAAAAGAATTGAATCGCAGAACGGCTTTGAACTCAAAATCAACGAAACCTGAATACCATCAGGTGAAAAAAGGGGAAACTCTCCTTTCCATATCCAGAAAATACGATATCCCAGTTAAGAAACTTGCCTCTTTTAACCAGTTTAAAAACTGGAAAACTAAAGTTTCTCGCGGACAAAAAATTCAGCTTTCACAATCAATTTCGACAAAACTTAGTTCCACTCTAAAGGTAACGAATAAACCAATTATTTATAAAGTTGCCAAGGGTGACAATCTTCAGGATATCGCAAAATTATTTAACTCCCCCATTTCTAAAATTAAAAAAGTAAACAAGCTGACAACAGGTAAAATTCTCGTTGGCCAGAAGATTGTTTTACCTAACACTCAGAAAGGTATTTACACTGTCAAACACGGTGACCACCTAACAAAAGTTGCCAAGAATTTTAATTTACCAATAGAAACTCTGGTAAGGATCAATTCTCTGAAACAAAGAAAAATCTATCCCGGACAAAAAATTATTGTGAATATGGATTAAATTTAGGATTTGAAACTTGAAAACTTGCCTTCAAGGGCAAGTGATCCGATAAGGCCGAAGGTAAAATTTCGGCCTTTATCATTTTAAGCCCTGGATTAAAGAAAATATAATCTAACCTTCTCTCTGGCCTAGAGGCCGGAAAAGTCATGTAGGATGATTCGTCCTCAGCATAAATAGTCTCTGGGATAACTTCTGAAAGACCTGATTTTTTCATTTCACTAAAACTAGGATCATTTTCATAGTCATCACTATTAGTGACAAATTTTGAGCGTTTGCTTGCCACGTCTGGAATCATATTAAAATCTCCGGATATAAAATCAACCGGTGAGGATTTTAAGGTTTCGACTAAGTAAGCGATCTGAGAGCGTCTATCTTGCTTATCATAGGCATCAAGATGGAGACTTATCACTTTTAATTTTTTTTCACCAAATTCAATTTCAACTTTTTGAAAATATCGATGGGGATAAAAAAGGTTGTACCACCAAGGCTTCGAAGTTGGTTTATGATAAAAATGAACCTGATGGGAAATAATAGGGTACTTACTTAAAATGGCGCCCCCAGATTTTACCCGACCAAAATTTCGGCTCAGTGGCCAATAAGGAAATGGAATGTAATGACTTTCCCAACTCACAGCAAGTGCAACGTAAGGATAATTGGCCTTTTTTGCAAGCTCTGTCGCTTGATTGATATCAAAAGAACGAGAAGACTCAAAATCGACTTCCTGAAGACAAATCACATCTGGTGACGATGATTTGATCTGATCGACAAGTGATGCAATTTTTTGCTCATAAAAAACTTTCTCTTTGGGTTGATATTTGGGGCCATCTGAGCCCTCACCAAATAGAAATCCTAAATTCCACGTTTGAATTTTCAAGACTGAAGGAAACTCCTCATTATTCACCATCCCCTCAGGCTCAACATGAATAATTTCGCCAGTGAAAGTCTTATCTTGTAATGACCAAGGATAACTTGCATAAAGAAGAAAACTCATCAGTATAAAAAAGACAGAACCAATCAGGATAAAAAACACTTTCAAACCTTTTTCCCCCTTATAAAAAGACATTCAAGCCTTCCAGGGAATGTAACACCCACAAATGGACTGTGTTTTACTTTTGTCTTTAAGAAATCATGACCAATGGTCAGAGAGCTTTTGGTATTTAAAATCGTGAAGCTCGCTTGAAATCCAGGCACAAGAAAACCGACCTGCCCTTGCGGCCCAGCAGAACCAAGTAACTTGTTCCAACTTGGAAGAAATTGATTATAAAAGTGACCTGGGTTTTCTGCCGTCACCATCGCTATGATTTGAGGTGAAACACCAACAGAAAGCAGCCATGTCACAAAGGCGGCGTAAGTATCCAAACCAGTCAATCCAGAGATACCCTTCTCTTTTTCCTGTGAGGTGTGTGGTGCATGATCGGTGGCCAGAAACTGAATCTCTCCCCTCTTAAGGGCCTCAAGAAGCTCCTGCTTATCATGCGCAAACCTTATCGGTGGATTCATCTGGAAAGATTTCCAATCAGCTTGATCCAATTGCTCAATATCAAAGTAGAGGTGCTGAGGAGTCACCTCGATACTCACTTCAATCCCACGCTTTCGTGCCTCACGAATCAGATTTAGACCTTCAGCTGTGGAGTAATGGCAAAGCTTACCTTTTAAGTGATATTTTTCAATCAAGTGTAAAGCATCTCTCGTTGCAAGCGCCTCAGCTTGAACAGGACGACGCAAATGATGAAAAGATTGATCTTTATTTTTTTCTAAAATTTCAGGATCCTCACAATGAAAACTCACACTCTGCCCTTCATAATGGGCCAACGTTTCATCCAAGGTTGATAAATCTTTGAAAAACAACTCTCCAATTGAAGGTCCCATATAAACCTTGTAAGGAACTGGAAATGAAAGTGGCTTCGTTTGGGGACCAATACCTGCATAAAACCAAATGCAGTGATCTACTTTCTCTGCCAAATGAAACTTTCCTTCATAACTAGCATCATCAACGGGTGGAATGGGATTGTTGGGCATATCACCAGCATGACAGACGCCACCATTCTTCATGGCCTCAAAGGCTGTCAAAAAATCTTCCTTATATGAATTCTTACCAGACACATCCTCTCGGGCATGAATATGGACATCCCCCATTCCTGCAAAGAGAAGGCAATCATCGCCATAATAAAAATCAAGCTGCTCACGAGGCACTTTTAAGTCACCTATCTCAACAATGATGCCATGATCATCAAAGCGGATTTGCTGACGTTTTACTTCGCTAGAAGTCACACAGACAGCTTCAAGAACTTTCATTTTAAATTCCTAACAACAGTCGTTGGAGAGCCTTGGGCCATCGGCATGGTGATGATTTCATCAATAACAACATGGCGTGGCTGATCCAACATAAATTGCATCATACGGGCGATATCCTCGCCACTTAAAGGGGTCATCCCAGAATAGACATTATCCGACGACGTCTTATCCCCTTTGAAGCGAGTAAGACTAAATTCAGTTTCCACCATTCCTGGTGAAATTTGCATGACTCGAACATTTCTTCCGCAAGTTTCCTCTCTGAGGGCCTGAGTAAAAGCATGAACCGCGTGTTTTGTTGCACAGTAAACCGCACCACCTTGATAAGAGTGGTGCCCGGCCACGGAGCATAAATTAATAATGTCCCCTTGTCCGTGATGAAGCATCCATGGCAATACGAGATGAACCATCCTAAAGTTTGCAGAGATATTGGTACTAATCATCAATTCCCAGTCACTGAAATGACTTTTTTCAACAAAATCCTTACCTAAAGCAAGGCCTGCATTATTGATTAAGATATCGATTTTTTTGTTTGAAATATTTTCAATTTTTGCCGCAAGCTCAGGGTCGTTTACGTCCGATGAAATTAAAAAGATCTCGGTCAGAGGATACTTTTCAGAAATTTCGTTTTGAACTTCTTGCAAGCGCTCCAATCTCCTTGCAACTAGAATGAGGGTTACACTCTGAGCGGCAAGAGAAAAGGCCATTGCCTTTCCGATGCCTGATGAGGCTCCAGTAATCAAGGCAATTTTTTTATTGTTAACGGAATTCATAATTACTCCCATGAATTATTTTATGAGAGTTAAAGAGGCTCCGTCATTAGAGAAAAATTAATTAAAAATAGGACGGCCCTCTCAATGAAAGCCGTCCTATTCCATTAAGCATTGAGCTTGCGAAGAACGTAGTGAAGGATACCAGAATTCTTGTAGTACTCTAGTTCATTGGCCGTATCGATGCGCGACTGAAGTTTTACTTTAGTCACCTCACCATTCTTACGCTTAATTTCAGCTTCAAGAACAGCTTTCGGCTTCATTTCGGTCAGACCATGAATCGTCACTTCTTCAGACCCATCTAAGTTTAGAGACTTGCGAGTCTGTCCATCAGTGAAAACACAAGGGATCACTCCCATTCCAATAAGGTTAGATCGGTGAATACGCTCAAAACTTTCGGCTACAACGGCCTTAATTCCAAGTAAGCGCGTCCCCTTGGCCGCCCAGTCACGAGATGATCCCGTCCCGTACTCTTTACCAGCAAAAACCACAAGACCCTTTCCAGCAGCTTGATACTTCATCGAAGCATCGTAGATTGTTGTTTCTTCGCCTGAAGGAATATAAGTTGTGTAACCACCTTCTTTACCAGAGACTACCATTTCATTTTTAAGACGAATATTTGCAAAAGTTCCTCGAGTCATCACTTCATCATGACCACGACGAGCACCGTACTGGTTAAAGTCCGCAGGTTTTACACCGCGGCCAACAAGGTAAGCACCAGCTGGAGTATCAGGTTTAAAAGAACCCGCAGGGGAAATATGATCTGTGGTAATAGAATCACCAAACAATCCAAGAACGTTCGCTCCAACAATATCCTTCACTGCTTCAGGGTCTTTTTTCATGCCTTTGAAGTAAGGAGGATTATTGATGTAAGTTGAGTTTGAATCCCAAGCAAAAGTTTCGCCTTCTTTCACAGGAACTTTTTGCCAAAAAGTATCACCTGCAAAAACGTTTGAGTAACGAGACTTATACATCGCTGGAGTGATCGCTTTGGCCATCACATCATGAATCTCTTGAGAAGTCGGCCACACGTCTTTTAAATAGACATTATTTCCTTTTGAATCTTTACCAATAGGATCTTTTGAAAGATCTAGCTTCACGTTCCCAGCAAGAGCATAGGCCACAACCAGCGGTGGAGAAGCAAGATAGTTTGCTTTTGTATCTGGAGACACACGGCCTTCAAAGTTTCTGTTACCAGAAAGAACGGCGGCAACAGCAAGGTTTCCATCTTTAATCGTTTTAGAAAACTCAGTGGCAATCGGGCCAGAGTTTCCAATACAAGTCGTGCAACCATAACCAACAAGATTAAAGCCTAATTTATCAAGCTCACCCTGAAGACCAGCGGCTTCAAGATAGTCGGTCACAACTTGAGAACCAGGAGCAAGTGACGTTTTCACCCAAGGCTTCACCGTAAGGCCAAGAGCATTCGCCTTTTTTGCCACAAGTCCCGCACCAATCAACACTGATGGATTTGAAGTATTAGTACAAGACGTGATTGCTGCAATCATCACATCACCGTGAGTGAGGGTAAAGTTTTTACCTTCAACTGCTTGAGTCTTATTCACATCATCTGACTTCACTTTGTAACCAGTCTCAGCAACGAGGTCTTTCATGAAACCATTTGAAATGTCTGTGAGAGAAATTCTATCTTGTGGACGCTTAGGGCCAGCAAGTGAAGGAACAACAGTTCCTAAATCAAGCTCAAGAGAATCAGTATAGATAGGATCTTTGGAATCATTTCTCCAGAATCCTTGTTCTTTAGCATAGGCTTCAACTAATTGAACGCGATCTTCATCACGGCCAGAGAAGCGAAGGTAATCAATTGTCTTTTCATCAACCGGGAAGAAACCACAAGTAGCACCATACTCTGGTGCCATATTAGAAATGGTTGATCGATCGGCCAGAGTCATATCTTTTAGACCCGGGCCGTAGAATTCAACAAATTTATCCACGACACCTTTCTTACGAAGCATATTTGTGACAGTCAGAACGATATCCGTCGCAGTCACACCTTCATTGACTTTACCCGTAAATTTGAAACCAATGACCTCAGGAATAAGCATGGTCACAGCTTGGCCAAGCATAGCGGCTTCTGCTTCAATACCACCCACACCCCAACCAAGAACTGAAAGACCATTAACCATTGTCGTATGGGAGTCAGTCCCTACACAAGTGTCACAGTAAGCGATAGTTTTCCCATCTTCTTCTTTCGTCCAAACGGTTTGCGCTAAATACTCAACGTTCACTTGGTGACAAATTCCTGTTCCAGGAGGAACAACGCGGAAATTTTTAAAAGCTTTCTGGCCCCACTTAAGAAAGTTATAGCGTTCAGCATTTCGCTCATACTCAAGTTCTTTATTTTTTGCGAAAGCCTCTTTATTGCCAAAATAATCAACGATCAGCGAGTGATCAATCACCAGATCAACTGGAACAAGTGGATTAATTTTTTGAGGATTCCCACCAACGGCCTTCATGGCATCTCTCATGGCCGCTAAATCAACGACCGCAGGAACACCCGTAAAATCTTGCATCAAAACACGGGCCGGATAGTAGTTAATCTCGCGAGTTGATTTTTTATCTTTAGTCCACAACCCCATCGCTTTGATATCATCAGCATAAACTGTAAAACCATCTTCATTACGGAGAAGGTTCTCCATCAACACTTTTAATGAATATGGAAGATTCTCCACATCACCCACTCCAGCGGCTTGAGCGGCTTTTAGTGAAAAATAATCATAAGACTTGTTACCGACTTTAAGTGTTTGACGGGTTTTAAAAGAATCCAGTCTCTTCTCTGACACTTTGAACTCCTGACGTTAAGGTGAAAATTTATAGACTATTCTATCGCTCTTGTGAGGAAGAGACAAAGGGAAAGGTCTGATTAAAACAGGATAACTAAGCAACCTTGTCAACTTTCTATCGAAGAGAATCAGCTTTCTTAAAAAATGTCCGATAAAGAAAATAAGGAGCGCCTATGGGACAACCTATCTTTAAGATCACGCGAGAAAAGCACTTAGACCATATGGTAAAAGTAGCGCCCATAATTGTGGCGATTTATTCCTTTCAATGTTTTTTTATAATGAAAATGGGACCACAGGAATTTGCAGTTAATGGCATCATGTTTTTGGGTGGATGTCTGGCCTCGATGATCATAGGTTTTGTCGCCTATGACATGACTCACTCTGTAAATTTCCACGAGTCCTATCTCGAAGCAGAAATAAAATGGCTAAACTATGCCAAAAAAATTGATTACAATCACATCTTAAGCGTTGATGTCTCTGATCCTGGTCAAAGCTTTTCAACAATTTCTCTTACTCTGAAGGATGGCACAAAGCAAACTTTTTACTTTATAGATGATGCAGATAAAATTAAATCATG
>CANFNX010000032.1 GCA_947448495.1 Bacteriovoracaceae bacterium
CTGAGGAAATCAAACCTGAAGACGCTCAAAGTGCAGCGCCAGCAGCCGAGGGATCAGAAGGATCCAAAGAAGCGGCTCCTGCAACTGATGATGCCTCAAAAACATTTTCTCAGGCTGAAAACATTATTGCAGAACAAAATAAACAAGGTCTCGATACCCAAAAGCCAAACCCTATTTTACAGCGGCCTTACCAAAGGCAAGCACCAGATCTTGATAAAATCTCCTATGGCTTTTCTCTACTGGCCGACATCAACATGGATACAATTCTGACTTTCACGAAAGATAAGTTTCTCTACGGCCAATCTGTCGTGGTGGAATTTCTGATACCTCAAACCTTTATGATGACGGCCCATGTGAGCTATTGCAGCCACTATGCTATCCGCAGCCGAGTCATATCGACGACAAAACCCGACTATCGTGTTCAATGTCGCTATGACTTCTCCATTCCGGGAGAAAGAGACAAATTGCGTAACTTTTTAAAATCTATTGAGCCCAATATTCCAACGGCGACAAAAAAGCCCAAGAAAGAAGCTGAAGACGATTCCCTTGGAATCTAAACTTAGTGTAGTCTAAAACGATGAAAGCTATTCTTAGGCCAACTTTATCTTCCGCCCTGGTTGTGATCTTTACCCTTATTTTGATCTTCCTCGGTCTGTTTGCTGAGGTTTTTGAATCTGAATCACCAGAAGTAGATCTCGCGCAGATTTATGCAAACCCTGTCCCTATCAATGAGCTTCAAAAATTGAAGAGTTTTAAAATGACTAATAAGCAAGGTACTTTTGCTTTTGAAAACACGGATCCTGAAGGAAAAATTCAAGGGCCATGGCAAATGACTGAGCCGCAAGCCTTAAAAGTTAAAGGGGATGTGATCCCGAAAATTCTTGATGCATTAAATGTTATTAGAGTGAGAAACTTCCACCGATTAGAACCTATTAATGTGACTAGTTTTTCACTGGATAACCCCAATCTCACCCTCGCCTTTATCAACGATAAAAATAAAGCTTTTGAAATTAAGGTAGGCCTGATAAATCCTATCGATAATTCTGCTTATTTAAGTTTAAATTCTCAAAATCAAATTTATCAAATTGACCCTCTTGAAATCACCTTGGAAAGCTATGATCTCGCACAGCTTGTAGAGTCAAGAGTTCTCGCTCTCAACTCAAGCTCATTACTGTCTCTCGAGCTTTACCATAATTCAAACCTAGACCTAAAACTGATTAAAAAAGAGGGGCAGTGGGTTGATCAAAACGCCACTCTACTTTCAGAAAATAAAGTGCTTAAATTTTTTGAGAGATTAGAAGATCTGAAAAGTTTCTCCATTTTAAATAATTTGGCAGAAAAACAGCAACAGTTTCTTGAACGAGCGATGGCAACTCCGGCATTTACTCTCAAACTGATCTCAGCTCAAGGCGTGAGATCCTATGTTGTGGCAGAAATTAAAAATGGGATTCCTGATCTTGGACTTTCTAAGACTCAGTTCTACGCGCTGTCATCAGACGAGAAAAAGTCATTTGTTTTGATTGAATCTGATCAGTTAAGACTTCTCACCACCAAAAGTAGCGAATTAAAATAAAAAAGGGACTCAATGAGTCCCTTTTTTATGAAAATGAATGTTTAATTCAGATTACTTGATTTCTTTGTGTAAAGTGTGACGACGAAGATTTGGGTTATACTTCTTCATTTCAAGACGCTCTGGTGTCGTCTTTTTATTTTTTGTTGTTGTATAACGAGAAGGAGAAGCTCCTTCTTTCTTAGCTTCTGTACACTCTAATGTAACGATTACGCGTGGTCCCTTTGCCATAATATCCTCTCTGAAATTAGCAATTTACTTAAAAGTCGTAAGAATATAGACTACCCGCACCTGATAAGACAAGGATTTTATTTAATAGAGTTGAATATGCAAAGCGTTAACACAAAGAATTGGACCTATTCTCGATATATTAAAGACCAATTTATGGCCTTAATCACATTTGGCGCCAATCCTGAAACAATCGATAAGGGCGAATTAGAATACTATGTGACAGTTCTTGAAGACGAGCTCACTGAAGTTTTTCAAGCGTCTTTTCAATCACTGCCCGAAGCTTGTATTTTTCTTAACCAGAAGTATTCGGACTGGAACTTTGAAGATCAGACGGCACCAAAATCAGGATGCTCGACTTGCGCGGCCCACTAAAAAACCACCTGGCATCCTAATTCTTGTTTTGTAAAATCAGGGAAAAATCGATCTAACTCACCAGCGGAAAGAATCTCTTTCAGATTACTTCTTTCAAACTTTCCTTCACCTGAATTTTTTAACATTCCTTTATGAACTGTGAGGCCATTCTCGAGCTCAAACAGAGGAGTCTCGCCCCATAGCCAACCCCAATCAACAAGTGAACGAAAACTCGCTTGAACTTCTGGGCGAGATAAAAAACTGCCATCAAGGGTTTCAGGAGAAGTTTTCATCTCATGAGCAAAAATCTCAATCAGATCATCAATAGAAAAATGAGGAAAGTGATCGTGGAGTCTTGTCACCTGAGAGCGAACAGATGCAATTGATTTGGAAGATTTTGCAACGAGGGTTTGCTTCAAACACTCTTCAAGATGATTCAAATCAGAAGAGACAAGGAATGTTCCGTGATGAAAACTGGCATTTTTTATTTGCTTAAAAGCCGAGCCGGAAATTTTCTTCCCTTTTAACCATAAATCATGGCGAGGAGAAATTTCCAGATCCACATCTGCCTTGGATAAGGCAGACTTCAACCACTCAACACCTTTCCTTCTGTCGATCATCCCATCAGAATAAATGAAGGAATAATTCAAATTACCTTCATCATGAAAGACACAGCCCCCTCCACTTTGCCTACGAACGAGCCAAATATCACTTTCGGCCAAAAAAGGAAGGTGACACT
The DNA here is from genome assembly GCA_947448495.1 of Bacteriovoracaceae bacterium. Lineage (GTDB taxonomy): Bacteria > Bdellovibrionota > Bacteriovoracia > Bacteriovoracales > Bacteriovoracaceae > Peredibacter. The sequence goes on from CANFNX010000032.1 coordinate 2,892, forward strand.
CAGACCAGGGATTTTGAAATCTTCCTAAAACAACACAAGGTCTATTAACATAGAGAAAAAGAACAGGAAGTTCAAATCCTCCACGAAGAAAATAATCCTCAAGGGCAAGATTGATAAAAGGATTTTTAAAAGGGGAAACTAAGACTTTCATTTGTTTCCATGATAATCTTCTTTGCATGAAAGAACAAACGGCCTTTCTTCCCAAACTCCCTATCGTTGGTTATTTAAAACTCTTCTCCAATGATGGATGCAGAATTTCAAAGATAGAAGTTCACAAAATCGGCGCAATTCAAAGGCTTTCACCTTTTTTTTTAGATTGTTATAAAAAAATTGAAGCTTACCTTAATCAAGAATCTCAAGAGATTCAGATCCCTGTAGATGAATCGGCCTTGTCTGACTTTCAACGAAAAGTCTTGAGAGAAATAAAAAAAATCCCTTATGGTGAGTCAATCAGCTACAAAGACATTGGTCTAAGAATGAACTCTAAGGCCTATCAAGCGATTGGTAGTGCGTGTGGAAGAAATTTATTTCTCCTCATCTACCCCTGCCACCGAGTTTTGGGATCAAAAGATTTGGGAGGATTTGCCCACGGCCAGAAAATGAAAAGACAACTCCTGGCCCTGGAAGGATGCAAAAAAATTACTTAAATTTGTCCCTGGCTATCACAGTCCACTTTTTTACCATCCAGCCATTTATGAACCTGATGTTTAAAATGACCAGGAGATCTTAATAAATCACCCTTGGAATACACTTTTACCATAGAGCCCGAATCAGCCTTTTCCACCTCAACCAGAACTAAAATTTTTGGTCCCAAAGATTGATTGTCAACTTCATAGACTATAGTCCCTGATTGTTTGGTGGCATCAAAGCTTGTCACCGTTTTTTCATACATCGGGTAGTCAGACTGAGGATAACATTTGGTCATTTTTTCTGTGAGCATCCCATGAACACTAACAGCATCCTGCGAACTAGAATAATCCTCAAGATGGTAAGCCTTTTTATATTTTCCCTGGGTCATGGTAGAACAACCAACACAAACGAGGGCCATTACAATAAGTTGTTTCATGAGTTTTTTCTCCCTATAAAGCATGGATGTCCAAAAAGACATTTTTCATTGATTGTTTTTGCAACAGATGGTGGCACCATCTGTTCCCAGCCTGACTCATTTTTCACAATCATTTGGAGTACTTTAGAGGAATAAATATGGAGGATCTCTCGATTCGGCTTGGCCACATCCAGGACCTTTCGATTCTCTTTTAGATACTCAAATACATGATGAAAATTTTCTGGAACTTTTAAATTATCCAGTGACTCCACATCCCCTTTCTCAGACTTATAAGGGTAGATGTAAACTCGCACATTATCGCGGAACAATTGCCCAAATGCCGAGAGGATACCACCTTCAACGTTGGAGTACTCGCTATCGGTAAAAACTTGTTGGAAGTTATAAATCCCTAATTCAAGACCGAGATTGGGAACATTCAAGCGGGAAAAATAATTAGCAAGTTTATAGTATTGGGGATAATTCGTGATAAGCGTCTTCTGTCCAAGGGCACAGAGTAAATCAACCCTGGCGAGGAAATCCTCATTGGTCACATCACCGGCCTCAGCTTTAAGAGTCGCAATTGTGATCTCAGAAATCGCCACGACTTCGCTTGGTTCTTTTTTAATGTCTGCTGAAAAATGCTGGAGACCAGCTTTAATCATATCAAAACTCACCAATGTAGGTGGTCTAAAGGAACCACGAACCACAAGCACATCTTTTTTATAAAGATGATCTGCCGAGAGAACGACATGTCCTTTTTCATCAAATAAAATCGCGTGAGTCATCCCCTGCTTCAAAAGATGTAAATTCATTAAACGATTATCTACCGCCTCAAAAACTTTTCCACCAAAGCGAATGAAGTCAATTTCAATTCGTGAAGAATCCAAATGATCCATGAGAGAATTGATAAAAGCTTCAGGATTATGCTGTAGAAAAAAACAAGCATACATGAGATTTACACCAATGATGCCTATGGCGTCCTGCTGAAGAACATTTTGAGGATCAAGCATTCGCACATGAATGACAACTTCGGAAATTTCACTTTGTGGTGCATGCTGGAAACGTACTCCCATCCACCCATGGGATTCATTGGTACGGCTGTAGTTAAGAGCGGAAACAGTATTAGAGAAAGCAAAAAATTGATGATCCTTTCCGCGTGAGTCACCTAAACGTTCCTGCAAAAGGAGAAATTCTTTATCCAACATCTTTAACAAACGAGATTCACATACGTAGCGACCCGTAGTTTCTTTGCCATAAATGGAATCAGAAAAGGTCATATCATAAGCAGAAATGGTTTTTGCAATGGAGCCACTAGCACCACCGGCCTGAAAAAAATAACGGGCAACTTCTTGTCCAGCTCCAATCTCAGCAAAAGTGCCATAAAAACGTTTCGCTAAATTGATCTTAAGAGCTTTTTGCCTTAGGGAAAGACTATCGAGCATAGATAAAACCTACCAGTAAGAACCTGAATTTGTTGAATTCCCCTCTCATCTTAGTGCATTTGAGAGAGTTTGAGGAGAAAAATTCCTTTGATAAAGCAAAAGCAGGCATAATGAAATAAGGATTATTTCCGATAGGAAATTATCATCAGAAGGAGATGTTTATGCAATTCCTCATTCTTGGCCCAACTCTCATGCTTGCTTGCTACTCAATTATGGTCATGGCCTCCAGGAGAGTTTCCTACCAGTACGCCCCTGTGAACCGTCGCAAGAATCACTGAGCGAGATACTTGGATACTACTTCATAGGTATCCCGAGAGGGATTCCCATGAATGATCTTTTCTAGTTGAGTTTTCATGGCCTTCTTGCGTTCCGTGTCCAAACGATTAATCATGGAAAAAGAACTTGCCAGCCTTGATGCCACTTGTGGATTAAACTGATCAATCTTTAAAATTCTCTCCGTTACAAATTCATAACCGCTTCCATCTGTAGCATGAAAGGATGAGAGATTGTTGCGGGCAAATTGTCCATAAAGGGCACGCAAATAATTTGGAACATCTTTTAAAAAGAGAGGATCATTTTCAAGAGTTTTCATCCTTTCAATGACACCAGTTGCTGGAGAATAACTGGCCAGGGCCCCAAACCACTTGAGCATCACCAAAGAATCATGCTTCCATTTTTGATAAAAATTCTGAATCGCAAAATGGTCTAACGAGTGACCAGATTTAATAAATTGGACAAGAGCAAAAATCTCCTCCGTCATATTAGAGGCAGAATTGTAATGATTTTCTAATCTCTCAAATCCGGCGTTGGACTTGCCTGCCACGAGATAGTTCAACGTTTGATTTTTGAGAGATCTTTCACCATATCCTTTTGGTGACAACTCAAAGTCGTTTGAAGACTTAAATTGATCATACATTTCTATTAAAGTACCTTGAAAGAAAGAACCCATCTTGGCCTGAACATGTCGATGAACTTTGTGAATCGCCTCAAATGAAGGAGTTTCAATCTCCTGGGCCAGCGTATTCTCAGATGGTAGATCGAGCAGGTAGGATTTAAAAGAATGGTCTAACTTTTGATCCTTAAGAATATTCATAACTCCTGACTTAAAATCCTCAGAGAAGCCCTCTTTTAGCGTTCCCTTAAGTTTTAAATATTCGAGTTCTTCTTTTAAAATATATTCATAGATTTTTTGAGTCGCCTCAAATTTACAATAGGCATCAGTATCATGGGCCATGAGTCTAAAGAGATCAGAAACTTTATACTCATAATCCACATGAACGGGAGCTGAGAATCCCCGATTTAATGACAAGATAGGCATTTCAGGCAAAGAAAATGTAAAAGTCTCGTTTAACTTCGTCAGTTCAATCATCTGCTCTTGCAGGGTTGCGTCTGAGAACATGAACGCCAATTTAAAAGGCATATGCAGAACATTCCCCTCAGGAACCTTATGAGTCGTTGGAGGATAGACTTGCTGAATCTGAAGGGAGAGAACTCCCTGCTCAAAATGGGATTGAATTTTTAAACGAGGTGTTCCCGGCCGAGAGTACCAGTTTTGAAACTGGGTGAGACTCTTTCCTGAAGCAACTTCCATGGCATGAATAAAATTTTCTGTCGTGACTGCTTGACCATCAAACAGTTCAAAATATTTATCCATTCCCTTGCGAAACTTTTCTTTTCCAATGAGAGTTTCAATCATTCTGATAACTTCTGCACCTTTTTCATAAATCGTTCGGGTATAAAAATTATTGATTTCAATATAGCTACCTGGACGAATAGGATGACTTAATGGCCCAGCATCCTCTGGAAATTGACCTTCTTTGAGCAGACGAACATCCTCTAGTCGTTTCACAGATCTTGAGAGCATATCAGAAGAAAACTCCTGATCGCGATAAACAGTTAACCCCTCTTTCAATGTCAATTGAAACCAATCCCGGCAAGTAATTCGATTTCCAGTCCAGTTATGAAAATATTCATGTCCGATCACACCCTGAATATTCTGAAAATCATGGTCTGTAGCACTTGCCTTATCCGCCAGGGTATATGTGGAGTTGAAAATATTTAATCCCTTGTTCTCCATCGCCCCCATGTTAAATGAATCCACAGCAACAATCATGTAAATGTCCAGGTCATACTCTAGACCAAAGGCTTCTTCATCCCATTTCATGGCCTTCTTAAGAGAATCCATAGCGTGAGAAGTTTTTTTGAGATTTCCTTTATCCACATAAATCTCTAAATCAATCTTTCGTTTAGATTTCGTGACGAAAGTATCTCTGGCGACATCAAAGTCACCCGCCACCATCGCAAAAAGGTAGGAAGGTTTTCTAAATGGATCCTCCCATTCAACAAAATGTCGTCCATCGGCAAGGTCTCCGAAGGCGACACGATTTCCATTGGAAAGTAAAAAAGGGAAAACCTTCTTGTCTGCTGTCATGCGAGTTCTGTATTTTGCCATCACATCAGGACGATCGATAAAATAGGTGATTTTTCTAAACCCTTCTGGTTCACACTGAGTGCAATACTGATCCCCGGATTTATAGAAGCCTTCACAAGATTTATTATTCAATGGATCGATGTCATTCTCAATTTCGACAACCATAGCTTCACTTGAAAGATTGAACACAACTAATTTGTCTGAAGAAAGTTGAAACTCATCGTTATTGAGAACACGTCCATCAATTGAGATGGATTTAAATTTTAAATTTTCACCATTTAATTCTAAATGGGCGCTTTGCCCCTTTAATGAGCTTTCTTTTAAGATATGAAGTTTTGATTTGATTTTTGTAACATCCGAAAAGATATCAACCGACAAAAAAATTGTATCAATCTTAAAAGGTGAAGGCCTATAGTCTTTAAGGTAAATTGTTTTAGGCTGATTCAATTGCATTTAAAACCTCGATTGAAACCTCATACCCTGTATGAGATCTAACGTTGAAGACACCAGAATCAAAAATGAGATATTGACCCTTTATCCCTTGAAGTGTGCCACTGAATTCAGGGGTTTTATCTAATCCAAAAGAAGAAACTTTTTCAGGATATTGAATCACTGGATAATCGAAGCGATATTCCTTTTCATCCAAGATCTTATATTGACATTTTTCAAGTTCTGACTTCACTTCTTGAAGCAACTTCTCTTTCCATTCAACTAAATTCATCTCAGACGCTGGGCCTTTAAGCATTTTGCGCCAATCTGTTTTATCGGAAATGTGCTGTTTAAAAATCACCTCAATTAAACCTGAAGTTTTTCTGTCGCTCACTTCAAGAATCGGGAGCGCCTGACTTGCACCCTGATCAATCCAACGAAAAGGAACCTGGGTTCTACGGGTGATTCCCACTTTAAGTCCAGAAGAATTGGCCAAATAAACCACATGAGGCTTTAAGCAATGCTCCTCACCCCAGCTCGGTTCACGGCATGTCCCCTGGGCATAATGACAAGTTTCAGGTTTTAGAATGCATAGATCACATTCGGCCAATTTGATGGAGCAAGGAAAACAATGTCCTTGAGAATAGGATTTTTTTGTTCCCTTCCCACAGCTCACACAGATGATTTTGCCCGAGAATTTAACCGACACTTTTTGTCCAATGGCGGAATTGAGGTCAAAATGCACCTTGCCCAGCAGAAGTTCATACTTTACAGGTAAGTCGTGGTAAGAAACCATCTTCGTAAGAATTCCATCATATTTCATTCTTAAATTATCACTAAAATTGCTGCGTCTGTCTTAGAAAAAACTGCCCGGATTGTATAAAGTCCAATCTAAACTAGACTAGGGCTGAGCATCGCCATATGTTCAGACCTAAAAAAAGGAAGATCTATGTATAAGTTCATTGGCCAATTTAAATTAATGTTCTTTGCTTTTGTTCTCCTTCTCAGTACCAGTTGCGGTAAAACTCCTCAGCTCCCAGAAATTCCAGGTGTGAAGGGTCCGCAATTCAATTTGCTTGATGGCAAGGTTATGGTGACACTCAAGTTACTTAAGGCCAATCTCAATGTTGGTGCCAAGGTTCCTATTCCAAAAACAAAAGCCTCTTATTTTGAAGTATCACCCAATGTTGAGGATGGTGGAACTCTGGTAGTTTTTTATCTTGATGTGGCAGATCTTAAAGACATGAATATCGGTATTGGCGATGGTAACACCCTTCCTGATGGTCGACCAATACCAGGGATTCCTGGCGGTGTCCTCCAGGGTTCATTGAGAGCCGACACAGAACTCTTGGATATGTCTTTCTATTTCCATAAAAGCCTCTTTGGTTTCTTTATCCCTCTAGGCTGGGACACCAATGGTTTTGGCGGCTACTGGAACGTTGTGATCAATAATGTAAACGTTGGTCTACTTGGAGCGGTGTCGTCAGATCCTCAAGGTCATGGCGCCGGTATCATCCTATTCCTCAGATTGGACCAGTTGAGAAACCCTCAATTCCAGCACCTATTGAGACTCTCAAAAGAAAATCCAGAAACTCTCTACTAGTTTTCAATACCTTAGGGGCCTTCGGGCCCCTTTTTTTTTACCCAGTGATGTAAATTTTTCTTAAAAGAAGTGTTTTCTGCCCTTTTCATCTTGAGCCGTTTCATAATCTGGTCATGAAGCTTAATGTGCTTACAAATTTTCTATGGCTGTTACTCATTGTCGGCACGACTTCTTGTGGGAAGAAGGCCAATGATCAAAAGAATCAACCAGATTCAAGTAACACCCAAGTCGTCACTCAACTTGGGCAGGAGACTCACAAAGAGTTATTGGCCGCCATTATAGCTAATGATTTTGAGAAATTTAAAAAACTCCTTGAATCGAAATCTCAAATTGACCTGAATGTCATTTTAGATGATGGCGAGACCTTAATGACCACCGCGACTCGATTAAATCGATTTCAAATGGTTGAGCTGCTGGTAGAAAACAATGCAAGTGTTTATAAGGCAAACTCGAGAAAAGAAACACCCCTCATGGTTGCTTCCAAAAATGGATTTGAAGATCTGGTTCGCCTTCTCGTTTCATTAGGTTCAAAAACTGATTATAAGGATAATGATGGAAACACAGCTCTTCATCTTTCGATCATAAATAAGTTTGAAGCTATTGCTTTATATCTCATCAACTCAAAGGCCAACATTGATATCACAAATAATGAAAATCAAACTCCACTTAAATTAGCTGAAATTTATAATTTAAAAAGCGTGTTAGAACTTTTGCGAAGCCTGACTCAAACTAATGTTGGGTTGCCTGATAAAATGACCGTCAGAAATCTTATTACACTTGGTGATGTTCCAAATTTAAATCAATTATTTACGAAATACCCGACTCTCGTTTATGAATATCGTGATCTCAACTTCTTTGTCCTTATTATGCATTCTCATTCTCATGATAAGGCCTTAAGCATGACTCATCTTCTAATGAACTTTGGAGCTGACTTAAATGGCCCTAAAGATGCTGATACAACCCCCCTCATAGAAGCCGTAAGAACAGGTTACGAAGATTTCATGAATCTCATGTTAAATGAAAATGTTAATCCAAACTCCCAAGATCTGACTGGAAAAACCGCTCTCATATGGGCCATCGAAAAGAATAAACCAAGTATGGTTCAAATTTTGATGGATAAGAATGCACAAAAAAAATATACCTATTACGTAGATGGAAATAAGAAAAAAATGAACGCTTGTGATGTCGCTAGATCCGTAAAGAAAAAAGCCTCCTCATCAGAAGATAAAAAGGCGATTCAGGATATTCTTAACATTCTAGGCTGTGGTTTGAGATGGCTTTTCTAAAGAAAAAACTGGAATAAGCAGTAACAATCCCGGCACCGCAACGACGGTGCAAAAGATAAAAAACCATTCCCATCCTAAATTTTCTGCCAAGATCCCAGTGGGCGCCGAAAGGATCACTCTCGGTACACCCATAAGCGCCGTTAAAAGAGCATATTGGGTAGCGGTGAATTGTTTATTCGTAATAGAGGCCATATAGGCTGAATAGGCGGCAGTTCCCATACCAGAGGCGAGATTTTCAAAAGCAATAATCATCGCCAAAGAACTCAGTTGCAAAGGTAAAGAAGGAAGAAACGAAAAGCCGAGAGTCGAGACGGCCTGTAGAATGCCAAAAAAGACGAGCGACCATTTCATATTCATACGCAACATCACAATACCGCCAATCAGACCACCAATGATCGTGGCGGCCATTCCAAAAGTTTTGGCAACGGTGGCGATGTCAGTCTGGGAGTATCCCATTTTGAGGATAAAGGGAGTTGTCATATTGGAGGCCATGCTATCGCCAACTTTATAAAGCAAAATAAAAAGAAGGATGATCACAGAACCTTTACGGGTAAAAAACTCTTTTAAAGGTCCAACGATCGCATCCTTTAAATTGGATGGTGGCCTTATAGATCCAGACTCCTTAGGTGCAATCAATGTAAAAAGAATCGCTGGCGCCATGAGAAACGCCATCACTCGATACACCTGCTCCCAGGCCATGTTATCGGCCAGGTAAAGAGCAAAAGCCCCAGAGACGAGCATCGCTAATCGGTACCCATTCACATAGAGCGAGGAGCCCAGTCCAAGCTCATCGTCGGCCAAAATTTCACGTCGGTAAGCATCGATGACGATATCCTGAGAAGCGGAGAAAAGTGCAATCAAAAAGGACCACATGGCCAATAAAAAGAGATTCGTCTTTGGATGGGTCAAAGAGAGCCCTAGAATACAAATCACTAAAGAAGCCTGGAATATGACCATCCACCCTTTGCGTCTTCCTAGAAAAGGAACTTGGAAACGATCAAGCAAAGGAGCCCAGAGAAATTTTAAAACATAAGGCATACCAATTAAGGAAACAAGACCAATATCCTTGAGACTAATCCCCTCTTTCGTCATCCATGCTTGCAAGGTAGAACCAGTTAAAAGGAGTGGCAATCCTGAGCAGTACCCTAAGAGAAGCACGATCAACATTCTATAGGATAGGATTTTTTTAAAGGTGTTCATGAAATCCTATAGGTAGGTTGGTTCTTGGTAATGAAAAGCATTTTTGCTAAGCACAGAAGACAAATCTTTCTTTTTTGTGGTCAATTTTGAAAATTGAATTTCCTTAATTGACTCTCCAATCGCCTTCGCTAAAAGTGGAGGAACAGCATTTCCAATTTGTCGAAACATGGCCGTTTGTGATCCCTGAAAAACAAAATCATTGGGAAAACTCTGGCAGGCAGCTGCTTCACGTGGAGTCAAATATCTCGGCTCAACGGGGTGATAATAACTCGTTCTGGCCGTTAGGATCGTTGGAGAGGGGCCATCGAGAGGCAGGCGCTGCAAACGAGTTTGCCGAAAACGATTTTCCCTTAACTTTTTCCAATCGACACCATACCAAAGCTTCTTAGGTAAATATTCTTTTTCATCTTGCTCATAGCGGATTCCAGCCCCCGCCGGTATAAACTTCAAGCGCTCTCGATCCTCTGGGTTTTTTACTTGGGCCAAGGTTATGTCATGATTAAATATTTTTCCATTCTTCGCCTTGAGATTTTTTAAAGCCTGCTTAACTGAAACAACTTTTCTAGAGGCTCGTTGTCCGTGAGTCACTTCGGGAAATACACAATCTCCACCAAGAACACCCATAATAATCGTGCGACGTCTTTTTTCAGGTACGCCATACTCTTCAGCAGATAAAACTCGAGCGTCCATGTTGTAACCGAGTTTTTCGAAATATTGAAAAATCTTGGCCAGTATCAACTGATTTTTCTTGGCCACAAGACCAGTGACATTTTCAAAAAGAATAATTTTAGGTCGAGTGATTTTAACCACTCTTACGAATTCTCTGAAGAGCTGGTTTCTATCGTCATCAACTTCACCCTTGCCCACAGTAGAAAAACCCTGACAAGGGGGACCACCGACCACCATATCCACTTTTTGGCCCTTGAGGAGAAGGGCCAATTTTTTTTCTTTAAGTAATTTAATATCTCCAAGATAAACTTCAGCGTGCTCGTGATTAGCGGCAAAGGACTTAATAGCTTCCTTATTGGCATCAACTCCTAATAAGCATCGGTGTCCGGCCATTTCTAGCCCACAAGATAGGCCGCCGCACCCACTGAATAGGTCAATAAAATTTAGAGATTTTAATTTTTTCATAAGTTCTCAATTGAAGAGTTGGATTTGCCTATGCTTAGAGTGTAAATACTTGTGAAAAATACGTCTATAGATTTCGCAAACAAATGACAGGCTCATCATTCATTTGTTTGACATGTAAAACTCATAAAATATTTAACTTTTCTCTCTCAAAATCGAAAAGAATTTGTGATAAATTTAACGTACTCAAAATCGTTTCAAGTCTAACAATTAACAAAAGGTCATAAGATGAAAAGACGTGAATTCCTAAAAGGCTCATTATTGTTCGCTGCTGTTTCAACTGTTGTAGGAAGAGCTTCTGGCATTTTTACCAACGCCCTCGCGGCTGGCGAAGTTTTCGTAGCTGCTGGTAAACTTGGTTATAAAGACCCATCACCTCAGGCCAAAAATGGCAAGCAATGTAGTACTTGTAAGCACTACAAAGCTAATGCTGCTGCTGGAGCTGGTGCGGGTGAATGTTCACTTCCGGCCATGAAAAATGCTATGAAGTCTGCAAGTAATCCTTATGTTAAAGATGGGGCTTACTGTAATATGTGGGCAAAAAAGGCCTAGTTTTTAGGCACTTAAGAATATCTTGCATCAAGGGCCTCTTCGGAGGCCCTTTCTTTTTTACTCACTTCCCTTCAACATCCGTTTCCTGACTGACATTGTCAGAAAATGTTAGTACTCATTTCCGCACATCTTTGGAATAAAGGCCGGAGTGAGACTCTATCATCTTTAGGAGACAATTGATGAATAAGTTATTTGCAGTGGGCAGCCTCTTTATCCTTTCTCAAACAGCCTTTGGCGGCATTGAAGTTATTTATGGAACTGATGACCGCAAAGATCTTTATGAAGTCTCAAATAGTCTCCATGTACAATTGGCCAAGTCAACAGCAGGGATGATTCAAAAATCCATGTTCGTTAAAGGCTCAACTGCCAATACCTTCGATCTAAAGAATGCTCCGACGCTCGAGCGAGCAGAAAATGTTTGTACCAGTGAAAAATTCTCTCAACAGCCACTAGCGGCCATGTGTTCTGGTTTTCTTGTTGGACCTGATACACTTGTGACTGCCGGCCATTGCTACAATTCTTTCGATCTACCTGAAAATGTCTGCAAAAACTTTGCATGGGTTTTTGACTACTCATTAACATCTGCCAATTCAAACCCAACTAAGAATATTTCCATCGCTAATATCTACAGCTGTAAAAGTGTGATCTCAGTTAAACGTGATGAAAATTATGACTTTTCAATCATCAAACTTGATCGTCCAGTAGTTGGCCGTCAGCCACTCAAAATTAGAACATCTGGCAAAGTGAATGTATCTGACTCTCTAGTCGTGATTGGTCACCCAACTGGTCTGCCGACAAAAATAGATTTAGGCAAAGTGATATATAACGCTGAAGCCACACGTTTCTCCACTAACCTTGATACTTTCCATGGAAATTCAGGTTCTGCTGTCTTCAATGCGACGACAGGTCAAGTTGAAGGAATACTAATCATGGGTAAAAATGACTACACTCCAAGCATTCCTTCAAATCCGAATAGCTGTAAGGTGAATAACAAGTGTGACAACACAGCTCAAAACTGTTCTGCTGGCTTTGAAGGTGGACCTATTGAGCACGGTGAAGCCGTTCTAAGAATTGAGAAAATTGCAGCAATTATTTCAAAAGCTCTCTTAGTAAAATAATTGTTTTCTCAGGTGGGAGTTCAACCAGAAGATCTTTCTGGCGAGAACTCTCTCCTCTAATGAGATAGATCTTTGATTTTGGTATTCTTAAAATCCCAGAAAAATACTCTTGTAATCCCTCATTGGCCTCACCCTCGCGAGGCGGAGCTTTAATTTTCACTTTTAGGCGATCGCCATGAATACCGGCAAGAGCGTTGCTTGAGGCTCCTGGTTGGATATAAAGCAAAAGGACAGTGCCTCGGTCGTGATTTTTTAGCCATGATTCCATTCTTTAATGATAACATCTATTTATGGAATTGAAATTCTTTTGGGTTCAAGTGAGAGAGCTCACAATCGCCTCATTGAAATCTCGTTATAGAAAGACTTTTGCCGGATTTGTCTGGGTTGTACTCAATCCACTTTTACTTTTTGGAGTTCAAAGTCTTGTTTTCAAATCATTTTTGAAAATTGAATTATCAAATTATTATCTTTTTCTTCTTGGAGGTCTCCTTCCTTGGGTATTCTTGTCTTCAACCATTCAAATGAGCACTCCTATTTTTGTCACGCAATCTCATCTCCTGCGATCATTCAAAATTAATCCGATGGTCATTTTGAGCGCTCAAATTTTTGATAATTTTATCAATTTCATGGCGAGTCTATTCTTTACTCTCATTCCTTTTTACTATTTTTATCACAAATCTTTCTTGGGCCTATCCCTATTACCTATCGCCCTACTGCCACTGCTGATTGGTACGATGGCGCTTAGTCTTTTATTAAGTTTAACGAATGTTTTTTTTCGAGATACAAACTTCGTTGTTGGGTTTGCTTTCAATCTTTTGTTTTATCTAACACCCATTTTTTATCCAAAAAACTTTATTCCTCCGAGTTGGCATTGGATTGTTGATTATAATCCAATTCTCTATCTCCTTGAGCCATTCAGACAACTCATCTACTTTGATGGCCATCAATTTCTTATCAGTTTGATGAAAGGGTTATTCGTCTCCATCACCTTGCTTGTAGTTGGGATTATTACATGGAAAAGGAAAAGAAATGTCTTCTACCATCGACTCTAAGGTTCTACTTGAAGCAAACCAGATTAAAATTTATTTTGAGTTAGAGTATTATAAACATCAAGGCTTAAGAGATTTATTCATTACCGCAGTCACTCATCCCATTGATTATTTTTTTACGAAATCAGAGCTACACAAGGTTATTGATGGGGTGAGTTTTAAGATAACCAAGGGCATGAGACTCGGTCTTCTGGGAACCAATGGAAGTGGAAAAACGACTCTCTGTCGTTGCCTGGCAGGAATGATGTCCCCACAACATGGGCAGATTACGACACAATCTGAAATTCGCGCTATTTTTGACACAGGAACTGGAGTCATGCCAGAGCTTACGGGACGAGAAAACGCCTATCTCCTCTCACGGCTTTTTTTTCCCGATCTTAAAGATCTCACTCCTATCGTCGAAGAGGCGATTGCATTTTCTGAACTAGGCCAGTTTATAGATATCCCCTTTCGCCAGTATTCAAAAGGAATGCAGGCCAGGCTCATGCTTTCACTGATTTCTTCAAGACCCACCGATATTCTCATTCTGGATGAGGTCCTTGATGGAGCTGATTATTTTTTTCAGCAAAAACTTTCAGTCAGAATGAAAAAGTTTATTGAATCGGCTGGTGCGACCATTTTTGTTTCCCACCAAGCTGATCAAATTAGGGAAGTCTGTGATCAGGTGATGGTTCTAGAAAACGGAAAAATTGCGTTCTGGGGTAATGTGGAAGAAGGAATTCAATTTTATCAACAGCAGCACGGACAAAGTTAAAAGGATTTATATATGCAGAAAAACTCACTCTTTTTCTCACCTCGATTCTGGCCTATTTTCTGGACTCAATTTTGGGGTGCCATGAATGATAACGTTTTCAAAAACGCCATGGTTATTCTCATCACCTTTAAGTCTTACTCTCTGATGGGACTCAGTGTGGATCAAATGGTCGCCCTTTGTGGGGGGATATTTATCCTTCCTTTCTTTATAGCCTCATCTATTTCGGGCCAGATTTCAGATAAAGTCTCCAAAACAAAACTAGTGATTTTCACCAAGGCTTTAGAGGTTATTGTCATGGCCTTGGGAACAGTTGGCTTTTTAACTGAATCATTGCCAATTCTTTTCATCTCGCTTTTTCTTATGGGTCTTCAGTCAACTATCTTCGGACCTGCCAAATACAGTATCCTACCCGAGTTATTAGAGGAAAGAGATCTTGTACGAGGAAATGCCCTGGTTGAGATGGGAACATTTCTCGCCATCTTAATTGGAACTATTGTAGGTGGAATTCTCATCGGTATTCCCAATGGAACCACTTGGATTTCTGCCAGTGTTCTCGTGTTAGCAACCATTGGACTCATTTGTAGTTTGAAATTACCAAAACTTGCTGCTGTTGAACCCGAGTTAAAAGTTGATTTAAACCTGGCGCGCTCAACCTGGGATATTCTTAAAATTGGCAAAAGCATTCATAGTGTTCACATCTCTATCCTTGGTATTTCGTGGTTCTGGTTTTTTGGTGCAACTCTTCTTTCTATTTTTCCAGTCTATGTGAAGGACATTCTTCATGCGAATGAGACTGTGGTCACTTTATTTCTGGCAATTTTTAGCATTGGTGTCGCGATAGGGTCGATCATTTGTGAGCGCTTCTCCCATGAAAGAGTTGAACTTGGCCTTGTTCCCTTTGGCTCCATTGGGCTTTGCTGGTTTGTTCTTCATCTTTATCTTATGGGCAAACCATATATTATGGACGGAGAGCTCATAGGCCTTCAGAATTTTCTCTCGCAGCCTGGGACATACTGGATTCTCTTTGATCTTGCTGGACTCTCAATCATGAGTGGATTTTTCATTGTTCCTCTTTATACATTTATCCAAATCCGCTCTGATCGCTCAATCAGATCAAGAGTTATTGCTGCCAATAATATTCTCAACGCCCTTTTCATGGTTACTGCGGCCGTAGTCCTCATGGCTCTGTTTGCGATGGGATTAAATTCAGTGGATGTCTTTTTAGTCCTCTTTGTTCTTAATCTTTTAGTCTCCATCTATATCTACACCGTAATTCCAGAATTCTTATGGCGATTTCTTTGCGTGATTGTTGGGAAAATGTTGTATCGGATGAACATGGAAGGTCATCACCATATTCCCAAAGAAGGAGCGGCTGTTCTTGTCTGTAATCATGTAAGTTTTGTTGATTGGCTCATCATCAGTGCTTGCGTTAAACGACCTGTTAGATTTGTCATGCACTATTCTTTTATGAAAACACCATTCTTAGGATTCTTTTTTCGCGGGGGAAAAGTCATTCCGATTGCGGGGGCAAAAGAAGATGCAGATCTCATGGATAAGGCCTTTGATAAAATTGCGGCAACCTTGGCCGAGGGTGAAATTGTTTGTTTATTCCCTGAGGGTAAAATTACCTACGACGGAAAAGTAAATGCCTTTAGACCGGGGATTGAGAAAATTATCCAGCGCTCACCAGTCCCAGTAATTCCGATGTCCCTCCATGGATTATGGGGTAGTTTTTTTAGCCGTAAACATGGAGCTGCAGGAACTAAATACAGCGTGATCTTGCAAAGAATTTGGTCTCAGGTTGAACTAAAAATCTCAGAACCTTGGGCCCCACAAGTGGCCACGGCCCAAAGTTTAGAATCAAAGATTAAAAAGATGCTCGGTGAAGAATAAGGGAGGATAAATCCTCCCTTAGATTAAGCCTTTTTTTGGTGAGCCTTTTTATTAGCAAACAATGAATACAATGCTGGTACAACAACCAAGGTCAACACGGTTGAGACAAGTGAGCCGCCAATAATCGCAATGGCCATTGGTTTAAGCGATTCTGATCCTGGTCCCAAAGAGAAGGCCAGTGGAACGGCACCGGCAACAGTCGAAATGGTCGTCATCAAAATAGGTCTTAATCGCTGTGGACATGCGTCTTTCAAAGCATCGTTTACTGAAAGACCTTCAGATCTTCTCTGATTAGTAAAATCGACTAAAAGAATTGAATTCTTTTTCACAATCCCCATAAGGAGGATGAGTCCAATCATGGAGTACATGTTAAGTGATTGTCCAGACATCCAAAGACCTAAAAAGGCACCAGAGAAACTAAATGGCAGGGCCATCAATACAGTGACAGGATCGATAAAAGAATTGAACTGGGCACCAAGAATCATGTAAGCAATCAAAATACCCAAAGCGAGAGCAAAAACTAAACTCTGGAAGGTTTCTTTAAAACTTTCTGAAGAACCAGACTCGACTAATGTATATCCTGGCGGCAGATTCTTTTTGGCAATTTTTCTCACAAGTTCAAGCGCCTCACCTTGAGATTTTCCAGGAGTAATACCTGAATAGATGGTGATCGCACGCTGGCGACTTCTCCGACTGATTGTCTGAACGCCAGGTAGCTCTTTGACCACGACGACATCTAACAAACGAATCAACTCTCCACGAATATTACGAACGAATATCTTTTTCAAATCTTCTAGACGATCTTTAGAAGCGTTTAGCATTTTTACTCGGATATCGTTCCGGTGGCCTTCTTTAGAATATTTGCCCACAACAACTCCACCAATAAGGGCATTAATCGTGGTTCCAATTTCTTGTACACTCACTCCAAACTGCTTCGCACGATCTCGGTCTGGGAAAATCTTGATTTCTTGAACAGACTCTTTGTAATCCGTATCAACGTCAGTGTAGGCACCTGTGCTCTTCATCTCATCCATCGTGTCTTTGGCCGCTTTAATAAGCGTCTTCCAGTCTCCACCGGTTAAAGTAAACTCGACTGGAAAACCTCGGCCAGAAGCAGTAAAGCCCCCCTGAGAGGTATCTTGAACAAACACAACACCTTTTTTAAAATTTTGCTTAAAATACTCTCGATAATCTTCTAGAAGCTCGGCCTGTTTTTTGACTCGCCCTAATTTAGAATCTTTAGGTCGATCCTTTGGCCTATGAAGTGTCACAAACATATTGGCAACATTGGACTCACTACCGGCCTGGCCGCCAAACCCTCCAATCGAAACATAGTATCGTTTGATCTCTTTTCTTGTATTAAAATACGCCTCCACTTCTTTAGTTGCCTCATCTGTGAAAGCGAGTGAAGAGCCGTCTTTTGTTTTCAAGCGAACCATGAAAGATGAAATATCTTGGGCGGGCACGAATTCTTTCGGGATGAGCTTAACCAAGGCAAATGTTCCGATGAAAAAGACAAAGGAAAATATCAGAACCTTCCAACGATGCAATAAGGTATAAGCGAGAGTTCGTCCATACCACTCAACAAAGCTTTCAAACATACGATCAATACGCACTCCGATCTTCGAGCGCTTGTTTGATTCTTCAATAAATTTTGAAGTCCGCATGGGTGTGAGAGTGATGGCTTCAATATAGGAAAGACCAACAGCGACAGAAATCGTTATACCGAATTGAAAAAAATACTTTCCAATCAGACCTTCCATCATAGCGACAGGTAAGAAAATCGCCATAATCGCCACCGTGGCGGCCAAGGCGGCAAAAGTGATTTCGTTTGCACCATCCAGTGAAGCCTTCACTTTATCCTTGCCCCCTTCATGGTGACGATAAATATTTTCCAATACCATAATGGCATCATCCACCACAATACCAATTGATAGGGAGAGCCCGAGTAATGTGAACATATTGAGGGTAAATCCCATATACTTCAAGATAACAAAAGCACCCAGAATCGAGGTTGGGATCGCCAGAATCACGTTGAGGGTGGCGGCAAATGAACCTAAAAAAAGCCAACAAACTATGGCCGTTAAGACAGCCGAGAGAATCATCGTAAAAGAAAGCTCATGAATTGATTCTTCAATGAAAGATGTAGAATCAAAGTTAACACCTATATCAAGACCTGGAGGTAAGTCTTTTTTTATCGCCTCAATTTTTTTCTTAACTCCATTGGCCACATCAACAGAATTTGATCCACGCTGTTTTCTTATGCCTAGACCTACAGCTGTCTTTCCTGCGACTCGCGAAATTCGACGAACATCCGCTAACCCTTCTTCAACTTGAACCACATTCCCGAGGAAGAGTGGAGAAAAGTTCAGAGCTCCACCACGGCGAATAATAGGAAGTTTTGTAAACTCTTCCACAGACGTTGCTTCACCAAGAGTTCTAACATTTCTCTCCTTCGTCGGATCTTCAATATAGCCAGAGGGAGATTCTTTGTGTTCCGACTGTATCGCCGTCACCACATCGGAAACTGAAAGTTGGTAGCTATTAAGTTTTTGATTATCAACCCAAACTCTCAAATTAGGTTCTACATATCCGCCGAGAAAGACATCCGCAACACCGGAGACAGTTTGAAAACGGTCTTTCAGATTATCTCTAACATAACTCATGAGCTCTTTTGGAGACATCGTTTCAGTAGTTACGGATAACCATAAGATAGGCCGATCATCAGGATTGACCTTGGAAATCGTCGGAGGGTCGATTTCAGAAGGAAGCACTCTTTGCGCCTGATTAATTCTCGCCTGGACTTCTGAAACGGCAACATCAATGTCCTTATCTAAATTAAATTCCACAGAAATATTGGCCGACCCCATGCGGGCCTGAGAGGTCATAGTCTTGACCCCTTCAACGGAAAGAATCGCCGACTCAATAGGATCAATGACATCAAGCTCCATTACTTCTGGAGAAGCACCTTCGTAAGTGACAGAAACATTGACCATCGGAAAATCAACATCTGGCAATTGAGAGACACCCATTTTTCTCATCGAGAGATAACCAAAAATGATCATCGCAGCCATGAGCATCCAAGCGAAGACTGGTTTACGAATCGAAATATCTGATAAACTCATGGGAGAACTCCAGTTGCTGCTTCCAGATTGTGGTAACTCATATGGGCCGTGGCATAAAGGGAATCATAGGTACGTTTGGTTTGCATAAAACTATTCAATGATTGCAAAACATCTAAGTTGGTCACTAATCCATACTGATAATCTTTTCGGTTCAAATAATAGGCCTCTTCACTTTTGGCGAGAGCCTTTTCTAATCCCTTTAGCTGGATCTGGATTTGAGAAAAATTTTGATACAGAACACGCATTTGTCTTTCGGCAGATCGGAGAGTCTCAAAAGATGTCAGTTCATTGATTCTTTTCGTCGCCACCGCCTCTCTTACTGCGGCCTGAACTCCTCCGCCTTGAAAAAAGGGAACGGATAAAACAATCCCCGCATCCCATTGAGAAGTGGCCAAGATACCTGTTCGATCAATGTAGTAATTTCCAACTAAATCTAAACTTGGGTAGTGTCCACCTTTAGAAATCTCGACTTGGTGATTTGAGACTCTAATTTGCTGTTGAGCTGCCAAAATATCAGGTCTAGATTTTAATTTCGTTAAGTAAGAATCGACATCGCCCATTAAGACTGGAATGGGTCCCAATGGCTCAATCGTCTCTGGCTTAAGTTTAGTGAGATATTCAAAATCTTTCTCTACCTGCCCAAGAGTGATCACTCCCTGCTGAAGTTGGGCTTCCGTCGTGTGAAACTGAGCTTCGGCCTCAACGAGTTCTCCTTTTCGAGATCGTCCAATCTGAGTTCTAGTGCGAATTTCTGCCATTCTTTCTTTACTGTAGGAAAGCAGACGTTCAAGATTTTTCACATCATTTTGAGCTACAATCAAGTTGTAATAAGCATTTATGACCAATTGATAAAGATTGAGATCTGTAGAGTCTTTTTGAAATTCGGCCAATAAAATATTTTCTTTGGCCACTTGGAGTGCTTCAAAGGCCCCACCTCGAATGAGTGGTTGCACCATCCTGACACCTACAGAGTACTGTTTGGTTAAAGTGAAGGCATTAAAGCCTTTAGTCGCCGGTGGATCAATCCGAGTGTAAGTTGCAAATCCGTTCACAACCGGTAAAAGGCCCGCCACTGCGCGGCTTTTTTGCTCTTCGCGTTGCACCACACCCACTTCGGCCCTTTTAATGGACTCCATATTTGAACGAGCACCCTGCCAAGCATCCTTAAGAGAAAGGGCGTGGCTTGAAACAGAGAAAATGAAGAGCGATAAAACAGGTATAAACATGGCCAACCTTTTGAGCTAAAAATCAATGATACAAGAGTCAGAACGCAATTCCAGACAAAGTCACTGCAGTATAATAGGTCAATTCGATCTCTGTCCATTTCAGAATGAGTTGGTCTTAAGAAAGTTGATGAATTTTCCTTAACATGAACTTAAATCCTCAGCTTGAAAATGTGAGAAGTGAGAGTAAATGTAAGGTGCAATTTATCCGGCTTAAATTAGAGTTGTTCTAATAACGTTTCTCAAGGAGGAGATATGAAAAAATTAGCGCTCGTCGCATCTTTAGGTCTTTCTTTCCAGGCCTACTCATC
>CANFNX010000033.1 GCA_947448495.1 Bacteriovoracaceae bacterium
ATACTAACCGACGGTTGATTGTTGCTGATGAGAGAGATCTCTCTATCAAGTGATCACGGTAAAGCTGAAAATGATAAGACTGAATATCATGTGGGTGAGTGATCACCACGTTACCTGAGCGTAAAAAATCAAAAAAGAATTTTAAGTCTTTGATATAAGCGGTTTTAGTATCTTCGGAAAGAAATTGGACCAGAAATTCATTAATAAAATCCTGAATATCACTTTTTTTCTGGCTGGCCTCCTGAAATTTTCGGGCCAGTTCAGGATTGTAATTTAACGTCAAAGCATTCGATTTTTTTGCCATAAATATATTCTAACTGAATCTTAAAATTATACAAACTCATAAAACCGACCTTTTGAGTCAAGGGGAGATTGTTGGTCAAAAATGACTTCAGCTGAAATAATGGAGTGGTCACCTTAAAAGGATCAGAAATGGAAACAGTGATTTTAGCTTTTTTTATAGGATTGCTCCTTGGTTTTTTGATTTCTTATCTGAAAGGCCAGAAACTTTATTTGTCCTACGAAATCTTGAAAGAAAAATTCCTCCTTCAAGAAAAAATACATATTGAGTCCAATGAAAAATTTGAGCTTAAAATAAAAGAGATCTCCCAAAAAATTATAGAAGAAAAAACAAAGTCATTTAAAGAAGACTCTTTTAAAGGACTTGAACAGCTTTTAAATCCCTTTCGAGACAAAATAAATGACTTTCAGAGGAAAGTGGAAGAGATCCACATGACCGATACAAAAGACCGGCTAAGACTTCATCTAGAGATCGAGAAAATTGTCATGACAGGCCAGAAGATGAGCCTAGAAACAGAAAATCTGACTCGCGCTCTTAAAGGGGATATTAAGCTTCAAGGGAATTGGGGTGAGCTTATACTTGAGAAAGTTTTGGAAGCTTCTGGTCTTAGAGAAGGCGAAGAATTCACCCTCCAAGGCAAGGACCTCAAGCTGAAAGATGACGAAGGTAAACATCAAATGCCTGATGTCATCATCCAGCTACCCGAAGGAAAACATCTTATTATCGACTCAAAAGTAAGTCTTGTTTCTTATGAAAGATATATCAATGGAAACAATGAGGAAGACTTGGGAAGTTTTACGAGATCCTTACAAGAACATATTAGAGGACTGGCGAAAAAAAGTTATCATCAATTAGATAAATTAATCACCCCTGACTACGTCATGCTTTTTATACCCATTGAGGGAGCCTTTACTTTAGCGATGCAAACAGAACGAGAATTGTTTCAATTTGCTTGGGAGAGAAACATTGTGATTGTCAGTCCTTCCACTTTACTGGCGACTTTAAGAACTGTCGCAAGCTTGTGGAAGCAAGAAAAACAAAATAAGAATGCTCTCGAGATCGCCCGTCAGGCCGGCGCCCTTTATGACAAATTTACAGGTGTAGCCGAGGATATTGAAGTTATGCAGGCCCAGTTCAGGAAGCTTGGTGACACAATTGATACATTTAAAGGTAAGATGCTCACCGGAAAAGGAAGTATGGCCTCTAGGATGGAAAATCTTAGAGAACTAGGCGCTCGCAACACTAAGACTATGAGTACAATCTCTGACTAGAAATAATCACAAAACCTTACTTCTTAACCATGATCAATTAAGTTGCTCTTGCACGATGATATTTTTTTTTCATGGGAAAATGGATTCTCCTCTTCTTTCTAACCTTTTTAGCAAATGCTGGTTCAGCATGGGCCTTCAGCACTGGATTTAATCAGGCGTGGCTAAAAAATGCCTATGCTCATCAATGGGAAGATGCTTACTATGATCAATCTTATGTTGAGCAATTGTTTCGATTAACGGAAGATTCAAAAGCACAGATACTTAGGATTTGGCTCTTTGAAGGGAGTTGGTTAAGCCAATTTGAACCGGACAAGCGTTCAGGAACTTTCAAAATTCGGCTCGATGTCTTACGAAATCTTCGTCATTTCCTAAAAACTGCTAAAAAATATAGAGTAAAAATCAATCTTACTTTTTTGGATGGTAATTCTTTTCAATATGTCGTCGACAGGCCAGATCTGGCTCAGTTTTGGTGGAATGTGTTTAATAACAAGTATGAAAAGCAAAAAGAGTTCTACGAATTTGCGATCAGGCCTATTTATCAACTCATTGAAAAAGATTTTAAAGATGTGGTGGTGCAATTTGATATTGCGAATGAAGTCAATGCAATTACCCAGTTTCATCTATTTGAAGATCCTAAAAATGCGATGTCCTCTTTTCTTTGCAAGATGAAAGAGGGGAGTCCTGCTCCGGTAACCGCTTCATTAGGGTGGGGCAATGCAGAGGAACTATTCTTTGCTGGTTTTCTTGATCAAGCATGTTTAGATTTTTATGATATTCATTTTTATAATGATCAAGGTGAGATTTCTCAGTGTGAGAAATATAAGCTTCTTTCTCAGAAAAACGTCGTTTTACAGTTAGGAGAGTTTGGTCAAGCATCGGCCGATTTGATGGATGACCTTCAATCTTTTGTGACATCCCAATTTCTCCATAAGGCCAAAGAGTGTGGCTTCCAATCTGCTCTTGCCTGGAGACTTATTGATCATCGTGAGGCACCTAATCCAGAGGGGAGATTTTCCTATGTCACTGATGATGGTCGTCCTCGTCCGGCGTACTGGATCTTCAAAGACCTTTCATTTTAATTTCGCAAACCCTATCTAGACAGAGACGTCTTTTTGGCCACCCCACCCGGACTCGAACCAGGATCAGAGCCTTAGGAAGGCCCCGTTTTATCCAGTTAAACTATGGGGTGAAAAAAGGATTTATTTTTTCACCTGTAAGTTTTTTAATCCTGCAAATGCATTGTTTTTAAATTGAGGTCCAGTCGACATTTGTGGCTGGGATTGAGGGCGTTGTCCTCCGCCACCTTTTCTTGGGGCGGCGTTCGCCCCTGTTCCCGTAACGCCTTCAGTTTGAGAATCGGCTTTACATGAAAGCGAGATTCTTCTTCGATCCATGTCGATACCAAGAATTCGCACTTTCAATTCTTGTCCAACTTTTAATTCATCCATGGCGTTTTCCACAAAACGGTCGCTCATCTCAGAAATATGTAAGAGACCATTTTCTTTAATTCCGATATCAACAAAAGCGCCAAACATCGTAATGTTAGTAACAACACCATTATACCATTGTCCAATTTTCAGATCTTTGAGATCAGAAATGCCCTTCGTGAACTCCACTGATTTAAAAGTCGTACGAGGATCTTGAGTTGGCGCCTTAAGACATTTCACAATATCAGTAAGTGTCATATCCCCCATTTTTTCTTTAAGGGATTTATCAGTGGCCAATTCATTTTGGAGTGAATCATCAATCAGTAGGTCTTTCAGGTCTTTCTTTTTGGTTTTTACCCATTCTTCAAGGATAGGGTAGCGCTCAGGATGGATGAACGTTCCATCAAGCGGATGTGGTCCGTTGTAGATACGCAAAAATCCGGCCGACTGTTCAAATACTTTTTGAGTGAATCTTGAAACTTTAAGAAGATCCTGACGTGATTTGAAGCCACCATGAGTATCGCGATACTTGACAACGTTTTGAGCTACACTTGGGCCAATTCCAGAGACATAAGATAGTAGTGGGGCAGAGGCGGTATTGAGATCTACGCCAACAAAGTTCACACAGGACTCAACAACTGCTTCAAGATTGTTTTTTAGTTGGATTTGATTTACATCGTGTTGATACTGACCGACTCCAATGGATTTCGGGTCAATCTTTACAAGTTCAGCGAGGGGATCTTGGAATCGTCTAGCGATAGAAATCGCCCCTCTGACAGTGACATCCTTATCAGGAAATTCAGCTCTTGCAATGTCTGAAGCTGAATAGATTGAAGCACCGGCTTCTGAAATCATAGTGGCTTTTACATGACCATCACGAACTTGAGGAATATGAGATTCAACAAATTCCAGAGTTTCGCGACCGTAAGTTCCGTTTCCGATCGCAATATACTCAATTTTGAACATATCAATCATCTTAGTTAAAATTTGAGCAGATCCCACCTTGTCGTTTTTTGGTTCAAATGGATAAATGACATGGTCCCCAAGGAATTTACCCGTATTATCTACGATAACAACCTTACACCCTGTTCTGACTCCCGGGTCAATACCAAGGACAGCTTTTGAACCAAGGTAAGGCTGAAGGAGTAGATTTTTTAAATTGATACCGAAAACTGAAATAGCCGCGGTATCAGCGATTTTTTTAAGATCGTTTTTAACCTCAAGGTCAAGTGAGGGCTGGATATAATTGGTGAATGATTTCTCGGCACACTTTTTGAGAAGCTCATAGTTTGCCAGCTTGTCCTTCTTAGGGAAAAACTGCTCTTCAATTTGTGCAATTCCGATTTCTGGCGTAATTTCAGCATCAACTTTGAGCACTTTTAAATTCATCCCACGTCTCATCGCCATATAGCGGTGAGACGCTTTAGGATCTTTGATTTTCGTTAAAGGTTCCGTGAACTCAAAAAAGTCTTTGAATTTTGAAGCCTCTTCAATTTTATCACCATCTTTTCTAAGAGATGCCTTCATGACACCAGTATCCCAAAATGTCTGGCGGATTTTTTCTTTAAGTTCTAATTGGTGAGAGAAAGTTTCCATAAGTATATCGCAGGCACCATTGATGGCGTCCTGTACATCTTTCACTTTTCCAGCTGCCGGTTTTACGAATTGTTCATTGATCTCATTGACTAATGTCCTTACATCTTTATCACCTTTGAGAATCATGTCAGAGAGTGGCTCAAGACCGTTATCTTTGGCGATCATGGCCTTGGTTTTCTTTTTGGATTTATAAGGAGCATAGATGTCTTCAAGTTGATTGATAGTCGAAGCAACTTTAATTTGGCGTTCGAGTTCAGGGGTAAGGGCTTCCATCTTCTTAATGGCGTCTAATATAAAAGCTCGTCTTTTTTCAGTCTCGACGTATTCATTATAAGAATCTTGAATGTCACGAATTTGGACTTCGTCTAAGCCGCCAGTCACTTCTTTTCTGTATCGAGCGATAAAAGGTATTGTACATTCTTCTTCAAAAAGTAGTTTACAGGTGGCCATGACCTTTGCAGGAGGGAGTCCAAGTTTAGTGGTACAAAAAATCATTGCTTGTGGGTCTAGAGTCTGAGCGGCCATGAGTAGAATCCTCCGAAAAACGCTAAAAAATATCAGTGTGTAAGCGTAACGAGCAAGAGTAGAAATTGGCAAGATTTTGTGGGAAAATAAGATAAATTTAAATAATAAGGATTGAAATTGACGACTTTGGCCATTATTGGTGGTGGGATTGCGGGCAGAAGCCTCATTTATGCACTTGCCAAAAAGAAAAAAGCTTATTCAAAAATACTCGTTTTTGAGTCTGAAGATTTTGCCCCTAAGTGCTCAACGCGCTCTACGGCCATCGCTGCGGGCAGAGGAGTTTCCACTGGGCATTCTGATTTAGGTGATCTTTTGATTAAAGGTTTTGAATTCTTCTCCAAACATGTTCATGACGAAAAGCCGATTGGGATTTTTCCCATCACCCAATATACGGGGGCAACCACCAAATTGGATCAATTCAAGCTAAGATACGAGAAGGGCAGTGTCTCTCACCATTTTGGTCCCCTCACATTTAATCAAGAAATCTATTTAGCTGAAGAATCTGCTTTTCTGATAGATACAAATTTATACTTAGCATGGTTGAAAGAAAAATCTCAAGCACTCCCTCTAGAATGGAGAGAGGAGTTTGTGATCAATTATGAGCTCGGAGATGAATCTGTAACGTTATTTACGAATCTTCATCAATCGTATCAGTGCGATCAGATAATCTTTTGTGGGGGGGCCTACAACCGTTTTTGGGGTCATCCAAAAACCGGGCGGCCTATTCACGGGAGTTATTTAGAATTTCATCAAATTTATTTTGGGACAAACTCTTTTTCTTTCACACTTGATGGAGATAATATTGTTTATCATGCCCATTCCAACAAACTTCTGATTGGCTCCACTACAGAGGATTTGATTCACCACTTGCCTAATCGACCTAGTCTGCAAGAAATTTACAGCAGGTTGCAGACCGTCCTTTCGGATAAGCTTCCAGAGTTTGAAACAGGCACCATTATCACTGGGCTTCGAGAGAAGGCCAGTAAGCGAAGTCCCTATCATCATGTGGAGGGACCAATCCATTGGTTCGGAGGACTTTACAAAAATGCTTTCAATTTAAGTCTTCATTTGGCCACCGGTATTGTCGATAAGTTGCCGTAATCAGGTGGTGGTCAAAAAGTTTGGCCTTCTCTCCCATTTGCAATTGAATTTGTCGGGATTTTGCCGATAAGTCGTGTGATGAAAACGCTCGTATTCATTTTCTTGGCCCTTACTGCAAGTCCTTTAATGGCCAGGAGTCTAGCAGCTGATGTATGTGTAGAAACAGCTAAATCTCCACTTCAAGAACAATCAGAAACAATTCTGAAGGCAGTTAATACCGAGGGAGATAAGCTTTATGAAGAAATCAAAACTCAATTTTTAAAGTCCCCAAATTGTTTTCCAGAAAATGTCATGAATAATCCCCAGGATAAAATGAGTCCTATTTTATTCTCTAATGTGTATGAAGAAATGAGATTTATCATCAAAGATGATCCCTACATGACTAGAGCGATAAAAATCGAACAATTCAAGCAGCTAGTAAAAGACTACCAGTTGTCTGGTGATACACTCAATTATGGTCTCTCTCTGCTAAAAAATTATGTTGATACTTCCGATGGGCGATTTGATGCTATGGCAAGAATCCGAGGCGTTGTCTTGCAAGATATGGATAAAGTTTCCAAAAAATATTCCGGATATCAAAGAGAGCAGATTGCAGAAGGGTTAGTAAAGCGACATATTTTTGTCGAGGATGATGATGGCTATCCGCTTTGTCCTTTTTTATCTCAGGACGCATTCCGAGAAGCCTTGGCAGGTCGAGAGCAGGTCATGAAATCGATCAATAAAACGAAAATATCCAATCCCGATATTTTGACGATAGTTGATTTCACTCGGCCATCAAACGAAAGAAGAATGTTTGTCATCGACCTAAAGTCAAAAAAGGTTCTACACAATACTTGGTCAGCCCAAGGTGGGGGAGTTTCTAGACGAGAAGCTCAGGGAGTGGATCAACTAGGAAGCTCACCTACGATGTCAAATGTGATGGGCTCAGATTTATCATCCGAGGGGTTTTATATTGCCAAAAAAGCAAGCTCTGGTGAGAAGTTTTTAAACAATGTGATCCTAGAGGGTATTGACTCAAATAACAAAAATTTATCTGCTAGAAATGTGGTCATACATGGTTGGAGAACACCTGGTCATGATTACACGGATAAAACGTGGGAGATAAAGCAAGGCAAGACTTCGCAGGATTATAAAAGAGTCCTGGGTAAAGATATTTATCAAGAGTTTATGAGTATTGATTTTAAAAACACGAAAGAAGATCTCTTTGATATCAGTCAACCGCTAGCAAGTTCAGTTCATTGGCCTGACTATATGGATGCGACCGATGGATGCCTTGGAGTTTCTGAAACAAATATGGCGCATGTCGATCAAAAAAAACGAAATCTTTCACAACTTGAAATGCTACGTCAGGATTTACCGGGCTCATTAATGTTTAATTTTGTTGGTAGTCGAAAAACAAAGTCACAGTATTTAAAAGCGGAGTGAAAATTCACCACCGAATATCTGGGTTGCAGCGGTATAATTGATGAGGGCCTGTGTAAAGAATCCTACAGATGTGAGTTGTTTCAAATGAACTGGGTAATAGGTCACACCAAGACGCATACGATCTGGTAAATTATTGTTGAATGAAAATGTTCCTGTTTGCAAACCTCGCTGATCCCAATCAACTATCACTGTCGAGTTGATACCCCATCGATCATTTGGTCGATAACCTAAATAGGGACCTCCACTGACAACTGTTGTCTGTCTGGCCAGTGATAAGTAGCCTGGACTTGGGGGTACAACATTCTGTTCATAAAACATTCTGTAGTATTGCCACATAAAACCGAATGACCAATAAGGTGAAGGAAGATTAAAGGCAAAGCTTTGAGAAAGAACCGCGCCATATTTCATGTGGTTTGTTCTGGAGAAAACAGATGTCGGTGCTTCATATGAAATGGTGGTAAACAGAGTTCCTGGAGTCGTTTTAAACTCAGGCAGTCCTAAGAAAAGGCGTGCATTAAAAAATTCATCTCTCACGAGGAGCTGACTCTTTTGACCTGTTTGTTGGTTCGTTAGGGTGTCACCATAGCTATTCACAGCGGCGAGACTAACCCCAGTAAACCAATTTTTGTTCCATTGATATCGAAGATTGGCCGCATGAAAACTTTGATAGGGTGAGCGGGCCTCTTGAAATACATTATACGTTTCACCCCCTTGTCCACCTAACGTTGGTCCCATAACTTGTTGATAATAATTAAGGGTCGTTTTTTTTATGAATGACTGATTTTCATCTGATTCTCCTTGAGTGGATTGAACATATTGTGTTTGCGACCAAGTATTTATAGAAAATATGACCGCAAATATGAAAGTTATTAAAAACATAACTACCCTTATTTAAAAGAAGCCGTTTTATGGGGTACTTGATGGGACTGATTGAAATGACCCTCTCGAGAGATGAGTGAATCTTTTATTTCATTCAGCAATAATTTTCTCGATTGGATTTCATGATCACCCTTAAGGTGATCCTTAAGTTCATTTTGGATCCCAGAGTATTCAAGTAATAAATTGTGAAAGAGAAGCTCGAGGGTTAGGGAGTTCTTTTTTATCTGCTCTATCTCGTTAGTTCTTAGAGTTTTGTTGTTGTTCACCAAAAGAGAAAGCTCATTTTCTTTTAAAGAAAAAATCGTTTGTAAAATCCAAACAGTATTACGGATGGACCATTGATACATATTTAACCCATTATTGGCGGCTTCCTCGGCCTTGGAGTTTTGTAAGTAAAGAAGTTCCCATTGTCTTTTCATTACGTTTCTAAATTGATGTGACTCGAACAGGTTTTTTGCCGAGAAAATAGCTGAATTACTTTCAATGTTTCTAATGATGTTGTGTTGTTCAATTCGTGTGTCTTGATAAAATCTCGCCAGCGCCATGACCCTGTCTCTTATAGAGACATCAAATGTCGGACCCATCTCTTTTTTTAAGTGTTGAGTCATGTCACGCATAAAAATGAAGGCGTGGCCGGTATAATAGTTACTTTGCCGATGCTCATGATCGACATCAAGCATGATATAGATCTGGTCCGAGAGATATTGTGAAAAACGCTCCCAAAGATAAACTTTTACATCACTTACAAGTTTGAGTTCACTTAAGAGTTTGGGATCTTTTGCGTTTTTTACCTTTTCACGAATGGCTTCTTCATAATGAATCACTTGATTCCAAGTACTTTCAACTTGCAGGGGAAAGTTAAATTGTGTTTCAAGTTGTTCGAGTCTTCCCATCCTCGTCGCAAAATCTAGATTTTCCTCATAAGAAATTTGCATCTGTTTAAAATGACCCATTCTTGCTTCCCATTTCGGAAACTCTTTTTTTTTTAATGTCATCTCTCTTGTTTCTGGTTCAACTTCGGAGCTCGTTAAACGGTTTTTAACTTCGATATATTTCTCCCGAACCTTGCCTACTGCCTGCATGGCATGGGGATTCATAGGCATTGTAATAAAGTAATAAGTAAAGGGACCATAAACGGCGAGCGCAACTGAGTAGCCAAGATTGTTACGTACTGTTTTAAAAAACCAAACAATCTTATCGATGGAATTCTTTTTTATAACATCCCAAAGATGTTCTCTGGGGCTTTGGATTAAACGTTTAAGATAAAAATGAAGATTGATTTTAATGAAAACATACGAAAGCACAAGGGCGTGAGAGGTGTGGATCCTTTTGAATGTTGACCAGATTTCCTTTTTTCTCTCTTTTAATCTCTGTATGAGTAGCTTCTTCTCATTCCAGGTTAGAACCTTCTTTTTTTCAATACTTAATGTCTGAAAAAAATAAAACTCAAGAACTGATGCGAATTTTTTGAGAGAGTGCATGTACCTTTGGAGAAGATCCTCAAGAATGCTTAGAGTGGTTAACTCACTCTCAGTTCCCGATAATATCTTTGAATAAAGAATTCTTGTCATGTTATAGCAAAAATTTCTTAAAGGATAATCGAGATCCATTTCCCAAGTTTCAATGATTGTTGCTTGTTCTTGAAAGCTTTTTGTCTCCAATAAGAAGGGACAGCTTTCTAAGACCTCTGATTGATCTTCCTCCAATATTGGCCCAAGGGAGAAATACAAAAACGACATGTTTTCTGAAGTTGAAAATCTTATTTCATAAATCTTTTTTCCAATTTTAATTTTTGTAACATTTGAAGGGCTTCCCTTAACGGGTATCTCATGATCTAGTAGGAAGCTTAAAGGTTTTACTATTGTCTCATCAAATTTTAATTGACCACTTAGAATCATCTTTAACCTTACTGTTGCGTTTGATTGTAGCTACTGCCCAGTGAAATTGTTGTTAGCTGTGGTCTGAGGATGAGACTCTCATCTTCAAAATTCCATTGATTAAAATGAACACCATAAAATTGATGATTTGCTATAATTTTCAGGGTTTCTAAATCTGGTCTCTCTTTTTTTAGGGCCTTTGATAAAATAGGCCGATAGAGTTCTAGTTGATTTTTATTGGCGGTCGGCAGAGCGGACTGAATTTCATCTATCTCAATTTCGAGACCAAGTTCCTTTGCATAGATGATATTTTTTGCATTTTCCCATGCTGGGATAACTTCTTGCAAAGCCTTTACTCTTACCTGGTTTGAGTTGGGCATCATATATCCCAGGGTTGACCCGTATTTCTCCAATGTTTGATCAAATTTTTTTGCCGATTTATTCAAGGCATGTCTCAGTTCTTTTATGACCGGATCATGGAAATATGGAATGATACGATCCGCTAGACCGTAAAGGGGTCTTCGTTCAATAGTAATATCTGTGGTGAGATTCTCAAGCGAGCTCGCGGCGATACCTAAGAAATTACCGTAATAATTTAAAAAAATTGCTTGTTCAATGGATCCACCCTTTATGGATTTTGTTTCATAGTCTCGCATTTTTTCAATTTGGTAGTAGTGGATAATTTCATGTCCAATGGTATAAATCATTGTCAGTGGATCAAGGTCATTTCGAATCCACATGAAAGTATCTGAATCAGAAAATAGTCCGTGTGATTTTCTTTTTTTCGCAAAACATTCACCCGCATGCTCCCTAGCGCTGAGATGATTCTTTTTAATGTCATTTGAACTGAGGAGGCATATGCGATTAGGCGATAAGTCTTTTGAGAATGCTTGGGCCAGTGGCAGATTGTTCATGCTGCAAAAATATTCAATATTTCTTTTGGCGTATGGCATTGCTGGTAAGAGTTTAATTAAATCACTTGTCGATCTTATGCCATTTTTAATGATAAGATTCATTTCATTTATATGGGGGTGGTTTTTTAAGTGTTCTTTTCTCAGTTTCTTTATCAGTTGAGAACTTTCACTTTCTGGGCCCTTATTCACTTCATCAAGCATTTTAAGCCAGCTTTTTCTTGCTGCTTTAGTGTCTGTATTAATGACATTTATGGACGATGGAATTAATTTTCTTAATTCTTCATCTTTTTGATTGTTTGACAGAATAGGGTTAAAGGAAAGTTTCTCGTCGTTTGACCCTCTTCTGAAGATGGAAGAAAAGTTTCTGGTTTTTTTTGACAAAAATAGTCTCAGTGAAGACAATTGTTCAAATTTTTCGATTTCACAAATAAGACTTTTTTTTGATTTTTGATCGAGTTTTGCATTAGGCGCATTTTTTCTGCTTACTTTTTTTATCTTGCCTAAGGTTCTTATGAAATCTTTTTGACCCGCTTTTTTTGCGATATGGATGAGGTTTTTGATAATTTCTTGATCTTTTTTTCTTTGCTCCATTCCATAATCTTTTCTATGGATCTCATGATCGAAAATATAGAGTTGATCGAGAAGTTGTCTGATCTCAACGGCCAGGGGCGAGATTTTCTCTATTGTGACCAGGCTTTTGACCATTTCAAACTGAAGCATATTGATTGTATCAATATATTTTTGTTGGGCCTTTTTGTTATAAACACTTTCTATCGTTTTTAGTGATTTATGGATAGGTTCCATGGCATGGGGATCAATGAAGCTGACAATCTCTCTGCATTGGTTTTTTAAGGCATTGAGAAGCTCAAAGATAGCCGCCTTATTTCCAGATTCACTTTTCAATTCTTTGTAGATCTCACTTTTTAATCTGGCCGCTTGTATCAGTTGTGCTGCAACAAATATAGGCAATTCAGTTTTAAGTTCTTTCGGTGCACGTGGTTTGAAGAACTCATCCATTGAAACGGATTTTGACGAGTTTGTATCATCGACAATGATAAAGGGAGCATAACCCCCTCCTTTGGAAGTATTGACGATTGAGCTTAAGGGTCCTTTCTCTTCAGGGGCATATCTCACAAGGGCATTGTGACTTAGTTTTGGTAGGCTATTTTTACCACCGCCAAAAAAGACCCACATCCTGATATCGGCGGCTAGATTGACAAACTTTGTTCCCGTTTGACTTTTTTTGGCAACAGGAATTCTCGCAATCTTTACGAGCTTCTGATAGGCAAATTGTCCTGGATTTTTTTTTGCCATTTCGATAACTTTCTTTTGTGCAGTTTTATCAAGTGTTTTTAATATATAAATTCCACTACCGCCTGAAAGATTCGGTTCTTTTATGACCCATTCCTCAGGGTCCTTCTCGATTATTCTGACGGACTCCATGGTTGAAGGAATGGTTTGCGGGGGTTGTAGAGTATTAAGTTTTGAAAAGCATTTTAATTTTTTGTGAAAAAACTTTGGGGCGTATTCGGTAAGTGTTGTCAGGATAATTTTATTATCCAGAACTCTGTTGAGACCACCCATATAGATTTTTTTCTTCAAAATGGCATTCAGTAGCCCTGGGACCGCGTAATCAGATTGTAGAGGGATAGGATCACCATTGGAGTCCCTAATCAATGGAGCTTCACCATCTTCTCCTAGTTTTAAACTGTCTCTTAAATAAAGAGTTTTATTTGTTTCTGGATCTTTAAGTAGAATCCTCTTAGCAGGGTCATAAAGAGCGGCATCTGCATTTATTCTGGAATATATGGCCGTTACGATGGGATTTGATCCATTGATAGTTCGAAGTCTGATATGGCCTTGATCATCAGCGAATAGTTGTACAGCATCAGCATAGACTAGGCTTGAATAGGCAGCGAGATTATGTATTTCTGGTGCGGCTCCATTCATTCCCCCTGGTGGAAGAATGATCTGTATCCCGTCTTTTATTCCGGTCCATGTTTCTCCCAGAGATTTATAGGTTTCGGCCATGATGTCAAAATGATCATTTGGCATGACTCTTGTGAATGACTGGAGATACTCTGGATTTTGTTCCCTGAGCCCCTCGAGTACATTCATATTGTTTGAGGCTCCTGATGGAGATCCTGCATTAATTTCTAGAATTTTGAAAGGCAAGTGGTTTGGATTTTCTTCATAATCTTCAGTCAAAACAAGATCTAGCCCAACATTGTCAAAGAAAGGATAATTCTTCATAACAGGGTGATGTAACTGAGGAAAATAATTTGGCGAGCTTTTTACAGCTTTCAAAAAACTTTTTCTCAATTCAAGGGGTAATGAATTTATAAACGCTGAATCTTCTAGCGATTTTGAGCCATAGATATCTTGTAGAACATATCTCAGAGACGACATTAAAACCTGAGCTGCTTTTTCAATTTCATTGAAGACCGATTTCTGAAGTGGAACGACAGTAGAAGTGCAGGGGACAGGAAAAATTTTGTAATTTCCATGTTCATCGGTTTTTTGAAATGTAAGATCTCTGCGTCGAATGAATTCACTAAGGTCTTGTGAACTTTTTAGATGATGCTGTATCTTGGTCTTCAACAAAATATGCGCCAGTTGAGTCGAGTGTTTATAGGCACGACGCGGGGCCTTTGAAGAAAAGATATAATTGGAGACATTAATTTTTGATCTTCCAATATATCCAAGGTTGGGATTGTAGGTTTTGGGTGTGCGTTGTCCCTTCATTCTCATAAATGTCACCTTTTGATTTTTTGGTGCTTTGCACAGTGTTGTTCAAGGCAAAACGGTGGAGTTGGCTTTGCAAATGCTGTGACAAATGAGGCCTGATGATAATTCAGACGTTTAAGAGAAAATGGGGAACAATTATGAGACTAAAAGTCCAATCAAGGGAATTTTGGGACAAAATAGGAAGATTAAAATGAAATGGAATAAAACTATGATAAAAATGGTAGCGACGGGCAGAGTTGAACTGCCGACCCCAGCGTTATGAATGCTGTGCTCTCACCAACTGAGCTACGTCGCCACTGAAAGAAAAAGTAGAGTCATACTAATGAACGGACCTCAAGCCGTCAATAACAAAATCAGTGTATTATACGGTATTTAGCTATGAATAAATCAGACTCAAACGCCTTTAAAAACTTATTTTTAAAGCATTTCACGGGATTTCTTTCTCGCGTCACCACCGCGGCAGAGTTGGCCGGCCCCCATGCGATCGCCGTTTCCGGTGGAGCCGATTCAATGTGTTTACTGTGGTTGGCGCATCAACTTTCCCGGCAGGGAATGATTGGGCCGGTGCGGGCCATCTTTGTGCATCATCACACTCGTCACGGACAGGATCAAGACCAAGAATTAGTGACAGACTTTTGCGAAGATTTGAATATCCCTTGTCGCGTGTTACATGCTCAAGGATTAGAGAAGGTCAAAAGTAATTTTGAAAATCAGGCCCGACTTAAACGTCGTGATTTACTGTTAAATGAAATTCAAAGTTCCGAGTTACTCTGGTTAGGTCATCACCTCGATGATTCCTTTGAATGGACTCTCATGCAAAGAAATCGCTCCAGTGTCATTCATTCCTCATTAGGCATTCCAGTTCGTAATAAGTCTATCGTTCGACCACTGATGTGTTTATCGCGAACCCAAATTTCGAAATTTATAGATCATCAGGGGATTTCATTTCGAAATGATCCAACAAATTTGGATGTATCCTTTGACAGGAACTATTTGCGATTAAAAGTCATACCTTTAATAAAGAAAAGATATCCGAAGTATTTAAAGCATTATGTGAATCAGGCCAATTTATTAGCGAGTGTTCTGAAGCTTAATGTAAGGCAGCAGCGGGATGATAGTGAATTATATACGTATCAGGATGGCTCCATTTTTGTTGGCTGTCATTTTTCAACTTTTGAGGTTCAACAGCTTCTTCATCAGTATTCTCATCAAGAGAGGGGAAAGATTACGACCCAGATTCAGCGAATGATGCAGGCTATCGAAAAAGGGAAAAAAGGCCCTTATCATTTTAGTGGGGGAACTGAAGTTTATCACTCACATCGGTTGCTTATGATTTATCGACAAAAATTTCAAAATGAAGACAAACATTTGGCGAACCTTTTGACTAAATTCTCCTCCACTGAGTTAGAGTCTTTGCCAAAAACAACTTATGATGAATTAAAATTAACCTGGGAAAATTTACTCAAAAGGTCTGAGAGCATGGCCCACATGCCTGGATTAATTTTAGTTATTGAAAATAAATCGATTCAAAAGACATTAAACACTTCCGTTTTTGATTCGCTGTTTCCCGAGGTTTCCAGTGTCTGTCAAAAAAAAGGTTATCGTTTTTTGAGCTGCTTAAAGGCGTTAAGTGAATGGGAGAAGAAAAGACAAAAGTTGCCCGAGTCACTCAGGTTCTTGCCTCTTTGGACATTGTCTAATCTCTCTTCTTCCCAAGAATAATTCACTCCCGTATAATTTCAGAGCGATCATTAATTATTGTGCTCAAAAGGTAAATTATGCGTAAACAACAAAAAACTCTCATGCTTTGGATCGTGGTTATTTTAATCATGGCCTTTGTCATGAAAGTTCTCGAACAAAAACATGTTCAAGCTAAGCAGATAAATTTTTCGAATTTCATTACTGC
Source organism: Bacteriovoracaceae bacterium (assembly GCA_947448495.1). GTDB lineage: Bacteria > Bdellovibrionota > Bacteriovoracia > Bacteriovoracales > Bacteriovoracaceae > Peredibacter. Next base: position 15,971 of record CANFNX010000033.1, read on the forward strand.
TGTTGAGGCGGGAAATGTGAAAGAAGTCACTTTTCAAGGCGAAAATGCCATTCAAGGAAAGTTTAAAGAAGGTTATGAGAACGGAACTTATTTTGAATTGACGGGTAATACCGGAGATGAAACTTTCCGTATTCTTAAAACGGCAGGAATTGTTCCTAATTATAAAAAAGAAGAGAAACAAGGATTCCTAGCGACATTGCTCATTAACTGGCTTCCTATGATTCTTTTATTTCTTTTCTTCTTTTTCTTTCTCCGTCAACTTCAATCTGGTGGTGGTAAGGCCATGAGTTTTGGTAAAGCTCGAGCCAAGATGCTAACTGAGAATGATAAGCGCATGACATTTGTAGATGTCGCGGGTGTTGAAGAGGCCAAGGAAGAGTTGGTTGAGATTGTTGATTTTCTAAAAGATCCAAAAAAATACACCACTCTTGGTGGTAAAATTCCTAAGGGCTGTTTGCTAGTGGGGCCTCCAGGAACTGGTAAAACTCTTTTGGCAAGAGCTGTTGCTGGTGAGGCAGGAGTCCCTTTTTTCTCAATCTCTGGTTCAGATTTCGTAGAAATGTTTGTAGGTGTTGGTGCCAGCCGCGTTCGTGATTTATTTGAACAAGGTAAAAAGCATGCCCCTTGTATTATCTTTATCGATGAGATTGATGCCGTTGGACGTCATCGTGGTGCTGGTATGGGTGGTGGGCATGATGAGCGTGAACAAACTCTTAACCAACTTCTTGTTGAGATGGATGGATTTGAAGGCAATGACGGCGTCATCATCATGGCCGCGACTAACCGTATCGATGTTCTAGATCCGGCCCTTTTACGTCCAGGCCGATTCGATCGTAGGGTTACTGTGGGGAGACCGGATGTTCGTGGTCGTCACCAAATTCTTAAAGTTCATACTCGAAAAACCCCTCTATCAACAGACATTGACTTGGAAGTGATCGCTAAAGGGACACCTGGTTTTACTGGTGCTGATCTGGCCAACCTTGTGAATGAAGCCGCTCTACTTGCCGCTCGTGATGCTAAGAAGTCTCTTTCCATGATTGATTTTGAAAATGCTAAAGATAAAGTTCTTATGGGTGTGGCCCGTAAATCGATGATGATTTCAGAGAAAGAGAAAAAACTAACGGCTTATCATGAAGCAGGTCATACTTTGGTAGGGATGAATCTTCCTCACACTGATCCTATTCATAAAGTTTCCATTATCCCTCGTGGACAAGCTTTGGGTGTCACTCAAACTTTACCAAATGAAGACATGCTTAATCTCTCAAAAGAAAAAGGTGAAAACTTTATTTCTTTCTTGATGGGTGGACGAGTCGCCGAGGAGATTATCTACGGTGAAATGACCAATGGTGCTTCTAACGATATTGAACGTGCTACTGATCTTGCCCGTAGTATGGTTTGTAATTGGGGTATGAGTGAGAAATTGGGCCCTATAAACTATGCTAAGCAAAATGGCGGAATGGTTTATGGAGGAGAGTCGGTTTCTTTTTCTGATGAAACGAGCCGTAGGATCGATATGGAAATTGCTAATTTCGTCCAAACCAACTATGAAGTTGCTAAAAAAATTCTCAATGAGAATATTGAAGCCCTCCATAGAGTGGCCTTGGCACTTGTTGTCTGGGAAACCCTGGATGCAGAGCAGATTAAAGACTTGGTGGCCGGCAAAGATATTGGTCAGCCAGTCATGTCTAAAAAGCCAACTGACACTACACCAACGGGAACTGTTCAAGGGACAAATCCTGTTTTTGCTTCAGGGAAGCCATCACCGGCCTAATGAATTTAAAAATTATGGGGGTAATTAATGTTACCCCCAATTCCTTCTCCGATGGAGGAGAGACATACTCTCCTGAGTCGATTCAAAATAAGCTCACCACATATTCAACTTTTGATGCCATTGATATTGGTGCCGAATCTACTGCGCCTATGAATGCTTCAGTTCCATGGGAAGTGGAGTGGGAGAGGTGGAAAGTCGTTTTACCCCTCATCTCTAAGATGAAAACCACTTTAAGTGTGGACACTTATCATCCGGAAACAATCTTCAAGATGGTTAAATTTTGGCAGGATCAGAAACTCTCCCAACCCCTGATCTGGAATGATGTATCAGGGAAATTCGATGACTATGTGAAAGAGTTTTTAAAATCCGGTCATGATTATGTATTTTGTCATAATCTCGCACCCACAAGAGAATTAAGTGGGTCTCATATGGAGTATGTGTCATACCAAATGGATCTTAAAAGTTATTTTCTTCCCCACGTCCATCCCCAGGTGATTTTTGATCCCTGTCTCGGTTTTTCTAAAAGCTTTGAGCAAAATTGGCAGATTCTTGATGGTTTTAGTTCGCTTCAGGAGCAGGTTCCCCACCAGCGCTGGCTGCTTGGATTCTCCCGTAAGTCTTTTTTAAAAAAGAAGTATCAGACCCAAGACCGTGAAAAACTTGATCAGGTTCATCTGAGTGAAGTGAAGCGCGTTCTCCAAGACGCCAAGGGAGAAGTTTGGATTAGAACCCATAGGCCAGAGCTACTTTCTCATGGGTAAAAAAAACTTCCTAGGCTAAAATAGATGCAAAGGATTCATTTATGGAAAAAAAATATAAGTACAAGGCCCTCATTGTTGATGATGATAAAGACTTAGTGGAAGTTTTATCGGACATCTTTACCACCGCAGGATTTAAGGTCATTACCGCCTTTGATGGAATGGATGCTACCTTCAAATATAATAATGAAACTTTTGACATCATCTTGTCTGATATCCGGATGCCAAAAAAAGATGGAATTAAGTTCGTCCAGCATATTCATCTCATGGAAGCTCAAAAAATTGTCAAAGCAGGGCCATCCTTTAAAAGAACACCGGTTATTTTAATCAGTGCTTCTGTCGAGGAGTTTCGTGTTGAGCTTGAAGTTTTAGGACATATCGAAGTTTTAAATAAGCCTTTCACTCCTAAACAAGTCATGGACAAGGTTTATGGACTGATCGAGAAAAAAACCGAGCCCCAAAATTCTACTGGTCAGCTTCTAAGCTTTAAGGCCGGAGATGCTATCATGTCTGAGGGAGACCACAGCCAAGAAATCTTTTTTATCAAAGAGGGTAGTGTCAACATCTACAAAAAGAGTGAGTCTGGTAAAGAAATTCTTGTGACTAGTATGAAGACTGGTGAAATGTTAGGTGAAGTTGGTGTACTCATGCATCGACCAAGATCTGCTACGGCCGTAGCCGTTGAGGATACGATTCTTATTTCAATTCCAAAAGAAAAGTTTGAGTCTCACTTTGCGGCCCAGCCGAAGTGGTTCAAGATTCTTTTTGAAACGATCACAACGAGACTTGAAGACACCACAAAACTCTTGGTTGAAGAGCGGGCGAAAAATTCATGACGAATCAAGTGAAAGAAATACAAGCTGAAATGATCAAGATGGCCAAACTTTCCCAACTGGGTGAAATGGTTCCTGGTATCGCACATGAGATTAATAATCCCATGGCCGTTATTATTGGAAGAGCTGAAATCCTTTTAGCGCAATTAGAAGAAGGGACTGTAGATCCGGCAATCTTAAAAAAATCAATTTCGAAAATGAATGAAATGGCAGGTCGAGTCTCGAAAATCGTTGAATCTATGAGAAAGGTTTCTAAGGCTGCCAAACAAAGTGAGATTGGAATTGTTAATATTTCATCTCTTATTGAAGATGTTCTTAACTTATGTACGGAAAAGATTCGTCGTTCGATGATCGACTTGGATCATTCTCAAGTCAGCCCTCATCTTCAGGTTGTGGCCAACTATAGTCATCTTTCTTTTGCACTTATGAGTCTCATTTTTAATGCCATGGAAGCATTGGTGTTTGTCGAGGAAGGTAATAGGCACTTATGGATTTCCGCTGTTGAAAGTGAAGAGCATGTTTCACTGGTTGTGAAAGACAGCGGCCCAGGAATTGGCCATGATAATCTGGAAAAAATATTTACGCCCTTTTTTACCACGAAGGCCGGCTCATCTGGTTTAGGTCTGAGCTTGTCAGCCCAACTTATTCAAGAGATGGGTGCTAAACTTCAACTCACGTCATTTGATCAAGGGGCGTGCTTTGAGATTAAACTCACCAAGCATTCTTAAATAGTGCTTTTCAGGCCTCTGTACACTGATTTAGAATAAGGCATGCGATTGTGTGGATTAACACTAGAAACTTATTTTTTTCAAGATTACTTGGCCTTTTTAACTGAAGTGCTGGAATTAGAACTTTCAGAACTTTCTGACGTTTCAATGAGGCTTGATTTAAATTCTACTTGGGTTGAAATTCGTAAAACCCCTCAACCACTTCCTGACAGTTTGATGAATGTGGAATTTTCATTGGATCCAGAGGATTTTTATTCATTGAAGCAAAAACTTGGCTTTTATTATTATCGTCGTAACGATAACCGGTTTCTTCTTCATACTAATAACGAGGCATTATGCTCTGTTGTTGATCCTGATGGTCGGGTATGGCGATTTGTTCAGTCCACTCCTTTGAATGTGTCCCAAACTTCTGATCTATTTTGTAAGAATCTTTAAGTTTACGAATCTCCTCCACATTTGAAAGAATCATTCGATCGACTCTTTTGAGTTTTTTTATTGGAAAAGGATTTCCTATGAAGATCACTGGTTCTGTTCTTTTACTTGCTTCTCTTATCTTATCAAGCCACCTGATCGCGAGTTCAGAAAATATTGATGTCATTTACGGTGAAGATAACCGTAAAGATGTCTTTGAAACCTCACAAACCTCCTACCTAGAACTCGCTAAATCTACGGCCGCCATGATTAGCAACACCAATTTAACTGTCCTTGAAGCAGGGGATGTTGTGATTGAAGGGACCACACTTGAAGGTCGCGGAGTTTGTGCAAAAGAGAGATTTTCCAAGCAGGTTTCAATTGCTAATTGCTCAGGCTTCTTAGTCGATGACAATAAGCTCGTAACAGCGGGCCATTGTATTAAGTCCATGGCCGATTGTAATAGTTATAAGTGGGTTTTTGATTTTAAGGTCGACCATGCTGAACAATCTAAAGTGAATGTTCCAACTTCAAGTATTTATTCTTGTAAGAGTATCATTTCGCGCCAACTTGATGCCACATCTAAAGATGACTATGCCTTCATTGAATTAGATCGACCTGTGAGTGACAGACACCCCTTGAAAGTTCGAAAATTCGGTAAAATTTCAAAAGGTGATTCATTAGTGGTGATTGGTCATCCGACGGGTCTTCCGACAAAGATCGCTGATGGTGCTAATGTACGAACACTTCAAGGTAAGTTTTTTGTCGCTAACTTGGATACCTTTGGTGGTAATTCAGGATCGGCCGTTTTCAATACCGAGACGGAAGAAGTCGAGGGAATCTTAGTCCGAGGAGAAACAGACTACGTTTATGATTCGACCCTCGGATGCCAAGTTCCGAATGTCTGTTCAAACGATAATTGCCGCGGTGAGGATGTGACCTATATCACCAACATCCCTGGTATTTGATTTCCTTTGACGATGACTTACAACTTTAGAGAGAATTTAAAAAATAAAGATATCCCATGGAAGGAGTTATTATGAAGTTTGCAGTTGCCCTCGCGGTTCTTGCGGCTTTTTCTACTGCGCAAGCTGCTAGAATTGCCGTTATCGATTCAGGTCTAGATTATAAGCATGAATTCATCGTTCCCAATCTTTGGACCAATCCAAATGAAGTGGAAGATAACCGAGATGAAGATGGAAATGGTTATCAGGACGATGTACATGGTTGGAACTTTGCTGAACAAAACGGCAAAATCATAGATTACAAATACCTCGGAACATTTTCTGACGATTGCAAAAAGTACTTTTATATCCAAGGGAAATATTTCCTTCATCAAGCAACTGAAGCCGAGATTGCGTGGATCAAAGAAAAAGTAAAAGATCCAAATTTTATTAAAGAAATGGGCAAGTTCGGTAATTTTGTTCACGGAACTCACGTTGCGGGTATTACCATTCGCGATTCTAAAAATGAAGTTATGGGAATTAAGCTAATCCCGACTGAGACAAAGTTGATCTTTGATGAATTGGCGAGCAATAAAATGGTCGCTGCTGACAAGTGGCAACTTCTTGAAAAAGGTTTCCAAGCACTTGCCGCTCAACAGATGAAGCAATTGGCACAAATTGCAAAGTTTGCAGCTTCTCATAAAGCTGATATTGCAAATGGTTCTTTCGGAACTGGATTTAAGCAAGGGAAAATGATCTCTGATAATGCTTTCAAATTACTTTTCTTTAGAAAACCTACAGAAGAAGAGTCAAATCGTGCTGCTGCACTTTTCATCAACTCACTCGTATCTGAAGGGCAGAATTTTGTTGCTTCGGCACCTGACATCCTTTTTGTTTTTGCTGCCGGTAACGATGGTATGTCGAATGATGATTTTGGGACTTCTCCAGCAAACATCAAGGCAGACAACGTGATTACTGTTGGTGCAACTTATAAGAACCAATTTTTTGCTCCTTTTTCAAACTTTGGAACAAAAATGGTGGATGTTGCGGCTCCTGGGATGTTGATTCGTTCATCGATTCCTGGCAATGATTACCTCGAAGTTTCTGGAACTTCACAAGCGTCTCCTTACGTTGCAAACGTTGCTGCCAAAATTAAAGCAGCCAATGATAAACTTAAGCCTGTTGAAATCAAATCAATCCTCATGGGAACAGTTGATAAGAAGAGCTTCTTGTCAGATAAAATTGCAACGGGTGGTATCGTCAATCTTGAAAGGGCCGTAGTTGCCGCTCAGATGACTAATTCAATGACAGTTGCTGATGCTATATCTCGTGCTAATCTTCAGGTGATGGATGTACCGACCGAGCATGGCCCAACTCAAAGCTTTGGCCCAATTGTTCCAATGCCTTTGACTCCAATGTTTCAATAAAACCAATAAAAAAAGGGCGCTTTTGGCGCCCTTTTTTTTTACTTATTTTTTTGAAGTCGACTGTTCTTGATACCGTAGGTGAAGTAGATCACAAATCCAATCACCAGCCATACGGCCAGTCTTAGCCAGGTATCTTTTGGAAGTCCGTACATTACCCAAGCGCATGAAATCATCCCTGCTGGTGCAACAAACCAATAGAGAGGAGTTTTAAACGGACGAGTGACGTTAGGTTGAGTTTTTCTGAGGATAAAGACACCAGCACAAACAAGGACGAAGGCAAGAAGTGTTCCAATTGAAACCAGCTCTCCCACAAGACTCATCGGCATCGCACCACCACAAAGAGCAACAAAAACGCCTGTCACAACCGTAGCGATACCAGGTGTTCCAAATTTCGGATGGAGCTTAGAAAACCAAGGAAGAAGACCATCTTTACTCATGGCATAGAAAATTCTTGTTTGAGCAAGCATCATCACCAGAACGACAGAAGTCAGACCAGCAAGGGCGCCGAATTTTACAGTTCCCGAAATGAGGGCACCAGCGGTGGCCCCCCAGTTTCTTTTTGAAACGATAGCATCTACACCCACGGCTACTGGATCAGCAACGCCTAGTTCTTTATATGGAACAACACCCGTCAT
>CANFNX010000034.1 GCA_947448495.1 Bacteriovoracaceae bacterium
ATAACCATGATCCAAGGCCCGCAACTGCTCCAGCTTCTCCAAATCTTCATGACGAGAAACCGGAAGCTTAACAAAATCTAAGAGCGCCTCTGGCCGGTAACTGTAAACACCAATGTGGTGATACCAAGGATATGTTTTATTCCCGTCACGGTCATAGGGAATGGATTCACGAGAAAAATATAAACACTGTTTTGTTTTCTCTGACCACACGGCCTTCACCACATTAGGATTTTTGAAATCTTCCTCAGAACTCTGCCGCTCTCTCAGAAGAGTCGCAATCGGATAAGAACTCTTTAAGTGAAACTCCGCGAGCTCTTTAAGCACATCACCTTGCAAGAGAGGCTCATCACCCTGAACATTTATCACAAGATCTATCTTTTCATGCTGAAAATGGCGCTGATAGGCCAGAGCGATACGCTCCGAACCAGATGGCACATCATCATTCACGCGGATAACTTCGCCCCCAAAATCTTTCACATGGTTTTCAATTTCATCATTGTCTGTCACCACGGCCGTTTTAAAACCGGCCGCTTTACAGTTCGTAAAAACTCTTTGAATCATGGAGACTCCGAGAATTTTAGCGAGAGGTTTACCTGGAAAACGGGAAGAGCCAAAACGGGCCGGAATAAGAATCACAACGAATGCCATAGAGTGTTTGCCTGAAAAAATTTTTGACCCCTCAAAGTACACCAAAACCCTCCCTTACGACAACCTTTTGAGAGCGACTTTCAACTTTGCGTTAACTGTGTCCCGTGCTAAACTAATTTCATGAAAATGATTTTCACCGTCATTCTTTTGGCACTTTTTAATCTCGCTTTCGCCCAAGGTGACTATCTAATGCAAGATGCCATCACGAAACCTGCTCTAAGTCTCAGGTGCACAGAAATGCTGAGAGAAAGAGATAAGAAAATTAAGGTCCAGCAGAAGCTAAATGCTCTTCTTCAAAGGAACCAAGAGCTGATCAAAAAGAACCCGAAGGCCAATAATAGCATTCAAAGTCGCCTACATTCTTCTCAGATCAAAATCAAAAACGAACTCTATTTAACCAATTTAAATATTAGCTCGATGGAAGAAAATATTGTTCGCTCCGGATGCCCAGGCATTTCTCTTTAATATCTGATTTTACTTCTCAGTTTTTTTGATGTTACACTTTTCACGCACACACACATTTGCGGGAGACGGCTTTGCTTAGGCCCATTCTTTTTATTTTTCTTATCTTTATCCAGGCGACTTACGCTCAGGATGAAGATTTAAGTTTTCTAGAAAGTTCTGTGAACTCTGATCCTACTACAACGCAAGATTTTAAAGAAAGTGAGCCACCAGTTAAATCCAAGTGGTCAGTGTCTCGATCGGAAGAGGGAAATGATAAAGATCCTGATAAGCAAGGACGAGTGCTAGATTTACGTTCAGTAATCGAAGAAGGCTTCCGTAAAAACCCCTTCGAGCAAATCCGTGGTCAACAACGTGAGTCCTTTGAATTATCCCGCATAGACGTGGTTCAAAAATTCTGGCTACCGAAAGTTGGTCTCAACCTACAAACTTCGAATCATCGTATCGATCGCTTTCATCAATCCACTGACAGCTTTACAGGCATGGGTGCCCAGCAAGCACCAAACGGATCTCTCGGACTCGCCATCGATGAATACACTGTTTTTAACTGGGGCCGTGATTATCTTCAATATCTAAATGATAAACAGACGCTCTTCAGAAAAAACCAACAGCTCGCGGAAGCCCATCGTCGACTAAAATTTTCTCTTATGACTCAATATTTCAACCTCATTCGATTTAAAGAAATTTTGCGTATCAAAAAAGAACAGTTGCGCCAAACCTCGTTTATTCATCGCTTAGCGCGAGAAAAACTACTTTTGAAAAAAATTCGGACACAGGAATACTATCAAACTCGCTCTGAATACTTGCGTTCACAAACCGAATACCAACAAAGCCAATTTGAAGTGGGAATTGAAGAAGAAAAGATGGCGAATCTTTTAGGGGATCAATACCAGGGATCTTACCGTTCTTATGAGCAACTAAAATATAAGAGTTTGAGCACATCCATGGAAGAAGCCCTACGATTTGCTCAAGAGCAAAGTCAGCCTTATCGAGACGCGAAAGTAGCCTATGACCTGGCCAATCGCACCTATGAAAAGACTCTTAAAGACAATCTCCCTCTTCCAAAACTTGGCGTCAATTTTGGAACCTATTCAACTGGCTTTGACCCATCAGGTACCAGTTGGAATTTTCAAACGACTAACGGTAACAAAAACGTTGAGCTTGTGGCTTCCATTAATATGCGTTGGACCCTTTTAGGTGAAGGCGGTCTGTTTAACTCAAGACAAAATCAGCAGTCCTATCTTGCGAAAAGAATTTCTGAAATTAACTTTTTCAATACCCGCCGAGAACTTGAAGTGAAGGTTCGCACCATTTATAAGACCGTGCGATTTCTGGAACAAAAAGTTGAAATCGCTCAGTTTCAGCACAAAAATGCTCAAAGTAACTATGACTCTGTTCTGGACAACTATATTGCCGGCCGAACGACATACGCCGACATCAAGCTGGCGATAGAGAATCTTGTTAACTCTCACATTAACTCTGAAAATGTGAAATATGACCATCTGGTGAAGAAAATCGAATTATCAGACTTTATGGGGCTTGAAGATTTTCCTGGTGAAAATTTTGAAGCACTGGCCACGAGGTAAATGATGAAAATTTTATGCTTAATTTTTGCTTTATCCTCGAGTTTTACCTATGCAGCTGACGCCTTCGATTTACCAGAGGCCGATCTCAATCCTGATACTCAGGATATTTTGCTCAAGAAACCAGAAAAGTATCTTCGTCATGATAGTATGATCTATGACTTCAACACCGAACTAGGAATCAAAGATCAACGACGCTATACCGGAACTGATTCAAATAAGATCGGCCTTGCCGGACATATTTCTGGTGATTATGAGCATTTCAACAATCTTTTAGGTTATGAATTTAATTATATGCATCGCTCAGATCGGTACAATCGTCTTTGGTATGGATTTCAACTGGCGCAGATTAACACTCAATTCTCTACCATCACTCAAAATGTTACAGCAAGGAGTGGAGCTGATACTAACGCCGACTCAAACATCAAGCGTCCTAATGATGCAAAAAACTACTTGACCGTCGGCGGGCTCGGCGTCGGTTACAGGTTCAAGCTCTTATTAGATTTTTTTCCCACGGAAGATGTTTTTGAGTCTGTGGATGTCTATGCTAACTACGTCCTACTTAATGAATCTTATGTAAAAAAAGTGTATAAAGGCTATGGTCTCACCACGTCTTATGGAATTCACAAACGAAGTAGCACTAGATTTTTTTATGGTGGAAAATTCTCTTACAATTTAGCAACTGTGACTCGAAACCACATCGGAAATGAAAGCCCATCAGAGCGCTCTCTCAGTTTAGGTTGGCTTAGCCTCGCCTTTGAAATGGGATTCTTTTTCTAATTTTATTTAATTTCAGTGATAACGTAATCTTGACCAGTGAAAAGAGTCTGCTCTGTCTTTATATAACCCTTGGCCTCTTCAACAGTATTAAACTGACCGAGACTTACTCGAAACCATGTCCCTTTACCTTCAATCGTTGTTTGATTCACTATCGGACTATAACCTCGAACTGAAAATCCTTCGGCAAACTGCTTGGCTTCTTCAATCGTCGGATACGATCCTAATTGGATAGTGTATTTCGCATTTGCTGAAGTCGACATCTTCGGCTCAGATGATTGAACGACTTCTGTTTTTTCTGTAGACGAAAATTTTTCAAGCTCATCAGATAGACGAGTTTTAGATTCTTCCATTAATTTCTTGAGTTTTTCTTCATCGGTGAGTTTCGCTTCTTCCTCAACCGTTTTCTGGGCATCTTCTTCAACTCCTGATTTTAGCTCCACTACTTTCTGATCCGCTGGCTTGATATCGGCCTCAACCAATGAAAGTTTTTTTCCCAGTCGAATTCCAATGGTGAAGCTAGTCACGATGAGAACGACGACCAAAATCAGAACGAGAATAATTTCTTTTTTCTCAAATACGATAACTTTATTATTTTCTTCCATACCCATATTTTAAGGTCTTAGCTGATTTTGAGCAAAGCTTTTTCATTTCCGAACAATCTACTCAGTTTTATTCCCTAGGGGCAGCCTTCCTTTCGTTCATTTTGCTAAAACCACACATATCAAGGAGGTCCTATGTTGAAAATTATGTCTAACCAAAAAGGCCAAGGAATCATGGAGTACGTCATCATCTCAAGCCTGATCGGTATTTGCTGCCTGGTAGCGGTTAAGCAATTTGGGAGTGTCATCCGTGAGCGCGTCGACGAAATGAAAGAAAGGGTGACCAAGGAAATTAAGGTTACGGCCAACAAATGATGCTTTTGTCATGGAGCATGGCCATTGCGCTTCTCTTTTCAGTCCTGATTCAATCTCTGGCGTTTTATCGTGGCACAATCTGCCGGCAGAAGGCCTGGTTAATAAGTTTTGAACTCAAAACGAGAAGTCTTCTGCCAAATTCTAAGATGAGTGAAGAAAGCTTTCATTATGGCTGCCGTATCATGATAAAGCGCACTCAAGAAGTGCAGTGGACAGAGCTAGTGAATCAGAGAGTGCACCTCTTTTCTTTACCAATCAAGGGTCAATTATGAGCGAGCGAGGTGAGGCCTTACTTTTATCCATTCTCATCCTAGCACTTTTATCAGGACTACTGACTCTTTGCGGTCTTGAATTAGAAAACTCCTATGGACAATTAAAAAGACGCTCGCAGCTCTTCCTTTGCACAAAGGAATTCAAAGGAGAGCTTCATCAACACTTAAAATTAATGGGTAAGACCAATTGGGGGCTCAAAAACGTGAGCAAGATCCAAGTTATAAGTTTGATGATACCTGGTCTACAAGGTGTAGCCATGAGCAGTCAGAAACTTAAAAAAGCTCTAAAAGGCATTCAAGTGGCTTCCACTCTACGTTACTTTGCCGCCATGACAAGTCTGACAAACCGACACTGCCCTCTCCCATCCGGAGCCTTACAAGGGATATTTAAGATGGAGGGATTGCGACTGAAAAGAGGTAAACAAAACGAAGCTTTACTCAGGGATCAAAAATGGACTTATCACATCTATCGTCATCCTTACATCATCAAGATGAGCATCAATGCCACATTGTTGGATTCAATCCATCCACAAATAACCTACGAGCTGCAAGAGAAAGGGGCGAGGTTGTTCTCCCTTTACTCCTCTCAGTGATAGGTGCCAGTTTAATTTTTTTTGGTTTGTATTTATTTAACCAACTTTATGCCAATCGTACGAAGGAGCATTTACGTGAATTCCAAAATCGCTGGAGAAAACTTGAAGAAAGGTACCAGGACTAAGATCTGGTGGGCGAAGCTTTCTTTTGCCTTCATTCTTTCTAATGTCCTTTTTTACCTGCTCTTCTCAAAAAATGAAGAAAATCTTCAACCACATAGGCCCCAAGGATATGTTGAACTCCATCTGCAGGCGCATCTTCTCACTCCATTTCAGTTTAGAAAAAAAGTCCTCATCATCCAGAGAGAAAAGAGAATTCGAGTAGAGGCCATGTTAGAAAAAATGGAACTTGAACCAGATGAACACTATACAGTTTTGGTGAAAGAAATTGAGGCTGAAATACTGCTGAAACATGAAAGATGGGAAATTATTCCCTATTTATCGACATTAACTTTTGCCAGCAACAAAGGAAAAAGAACGCATGAAATTCATTACTAGTTTATTAGCAATAACACTGACATTGTCCTGTTTCGCAGCACCAATTCGGATTTATCACGAAAATCATTACGCTACTGCGGACGAGATGCGAAAGATATTCACGAAAACTTATAAAATCCCTGAGGATCTATTAGAGATCATAAATACCAGAAGCTGTAATGAATTGTCTCAACGTGGGAAATTAGATGTCTGCATAAACGACAACGGAGACCTTTTAGTGGTCTCCGTTGATAAAAGATTTATTTCTGAAACGCTTAAAATCTTTCAAGCCCCATAGGAGCCCAAATGACTTATTTCGCCTTAGCAGCTTTTGGAGCAGCAGCAACTTCATGGATAGCAAACTTAGGAGTTGTACCCTTATTACGGTTAGCAGCTTTTCTCTTAGCTCCAGCGGCTCTGTGGTGTGCCTTACGACGATTTTCAGTTATTGCAGTTCTAGAAGCCATAAATATCTCCTCAAGGAATAATCTATATTTTTCAAATTTGAAGCTCCTCAATGTAACGATTTGGGCAATCATTGTCAAAGTCTTCTTCCTGTTAAGCAGCGCAGCATTTGCGCAAACGATGCCCTCGGACCTGATTTTGGCCAAAGGAGAACAAAAAGAACTAAACCTTAAAGGGCTAAAAAACTTTTCAGTGGGTAATCGAGACGTCATTTCCTACAAATTTTCCGCGAATTCAGGAAAACTCCTTATTAAAGGAAAACAGGTCGGATTTACCGACCTCCTAGTATGGGACAAAAATGGCAAGCGCAGTTTTAGCATTTACGTTCTTTCAAAACAAAAATTCCTCAAAACGTTTCAACTTGCCGATGCCTTAAAAAATCTCAACCTGGCGATCGATATCAAGGGGCCAATCATGACGGCTTCTGGCCTAGTCAATGACTTTTCGGATTACCTTTATTTGCAAAAAGTGAAGTCACAATTTCAAGATCAAGTTTTTTTTAAAATTCGGCTCCATCCTGATTTAAGAAATCTCCTGATTGGACAAATTTATAAAAAACTCTTTAGCAACGGTGCCTCAAGTGTGAATTGTCAAATTGATTGGCTGGATGTTGTCTGTTTTTACGAAGGCCAGATAGACTCGATTTTTCTCAAACAACTTTCAACTTTCTATCAATTCTCTTTCATTCAACAGGATTCACGCTTAAGACACCATAATTATCGATTGAAGCTAAAGCTGGTTCAACTTGAAAGATTAGATGGTCTAGAAATCCATCTTGGACTGGATCAACTTCAAACAACTGTTGAAGACCTTTTTACCCTTGGACTCAGTCAGCTTATCAAAAAGAACACTCTGTTTTTACAGCGCTCAGAACTTAGCCTCTCTTCATTGGCAGAGCCAGAATTTATTATAAATCTTCATACACCTCAACTGATAGAAATTGGCTCACAGATTCCCTATCAAAATATCTCTCCACATGGATCTACGGTCATCGCCCCCATTGATTGGCGTTTTGCAGGACTTAAGATCAAAACCAAAGTCTCAGAGTCTTACGGAAAACTTCTACTCGATTATGAAACAGAGTTTTCACGCCCCGTCGATCAATCGATAAGCGGCAGCAAAGAGATTTCGTCGGCACTCCTGGAAATTGGTGTCCCTTTAAAAATTTTCCAAATTGGTTTTCAAACCACCTCCAAAGATCGCAAAGGGATACCACTCATCTCTGAGATTCCTGTACTAAGAGAAATCTTTGAATCTAAGTCAAATCAACAAACTTACAAACAACTCTATGGGTATGTCGTCTTAGAGGAGGTCGAGTAATGTTAAGCCTATTTAAAGAAACAGAACAAATCGTAAGGAGTGAAGATGCTCTTTTTCGTGCCAGAGAGATTCTCATCTCCTTTTTAAACAAAGGTGTTATACCCAATTGGGAACAATTTTATCAAGACCTTCCACTCCTGACCTCAGCGGAGGATTTAGATAATATTCGAACATATTTTTTTAAATTAACAGAATGGAATTTTCTTGAGGAAATTCTTAAAGAGTCTGCGACAGAGTATTTCTTCCACTCTGCCACTGGGGGGCAATTTCTTAAAGTCGATGGAGAGAAGGGCTCATTTTCCCTTAATCTTGAAGAAAAAGATTGGCAATTATGGCTTGAGATACTTTCGCTAAAATATAAACAGAACTGGAATGTTCAACATCCTTTTTGCAGCTTCTATGGAGAATTGTGGGAAAAGTCTTATCGCTTTAGCTTGATTCATGGCTGCACCTCACCACTGGAGACTTCAAAACTAATTCTTCGATGCTTAAAAAAGAGTGCACACACTCTTTCAGCATTTGGAAAAACGGAGCTCCTAAAAGAGGGGGTAGAACAAAAGAAAACCATTCTCATTGCAGGATCGACCGGCTCTGGAAAGACTTCTCTTCTCACGACTCTGCTGGAGCATGTCGAAAGGAATGAACATCTTGTGATTCTGGAAGATACTTACGAGATACTTTCAGGCCACCCTCATCAGACGCGCTTTCTCTCAGGTGATTCGCCACAAACCTCCCTCAAATCCTTTCTCTCTTATTCTCTTCGACTTAGTCCAGATCGGATCATCCTAGGAGAAATGCGCTCTCATGAAGTGGTTCCTTTTATCATGGCCATGAATACTGGCCATAAAGGATTGATGGGAACCATCCATGCCTCGAGTGCAACTGACGCCATCAATCGAGTTGCCCTACTATTCAGTCTTTACTCGGGAGAGGCCAGTTTGAGTTTTGAAAAAGTTATTGAATTGATTTGTCGAAACCTGGAGTATGTCGTCTATATGGAAAATAAAAAAGTGAAGGAGATCATAAAAATTCTGGGTGCAGAAAGAGGTGTCGCCTTCTACGAAACGATAGAAGGCGACAACAATATTAATCTCTTTTGAGTTTTTTGTATGTGAGTCGCTGAGGCACGTCCGCTTTATCACCAAGGCGGCGACGAAGATCCTCGTGATAATCTTGGAAGTTTCCTTCAAACCAAGTCACTTTCGAGTCCCCTTCAAAGGCCAGCATATGCGTACAAATTCTATCTAAGAAGTAGCGATCATGGGAAATCACCACAGCGCATCCTGCAAAATCAAGCAGAGCTCTTTCGAGTGCTTGAAGTGTGTTCACGTCAAGATCATTGGTCGGCTCATCCAGAAGTAGGACGTTGCCTTCTTCTTTAAGCATTTTTGCTAAGTGAACACGGTTTTTCTCACCACCAGAGAGTTCTTTGATTCGCTTAGACTGCTCCTCACCAGAAAAGTTGAAACGAGAAATATAAGCTCGTGAATTAATCTCTTTATTGCCTAATTTAAGTAGATCAAGTCCACCCGCGATCTCTTGCATGATAGTTGATTCACCATCCATCTCACGGGACTGATCAATGTACGCAAGCTTAACTGTCTCTCCCACTTTAAAACTACCTGAATCTGGATCTAGGTGCTTGGTGATCATTTTGAAAAGGGTGGTTTTACCAGCTCCGTTAGGACCGATAATTCCGACGATTCCTCCTGGAGGAAGTTTAAAGGTTAAATTTTCGTAAAGTAGTTTCTCGCCGAAAGCTTTTGAAATTTCATTGGCATCAATGACCACATTACCAAGACGAGGACCTGGTGGAATGAAGAGATCATTTGTCTCATTTCGGGCCTCAGTCGTAGATTCATTAAGCATTTGTTCGTAGTTAGATATACGTGCTTTTGATTTGGCCTGTCTTGCTTTTGGAGACATGCGAATCCACTCAAGCTCTTCTTTCATTTTCTTTTGGCGCTTGGATTCTGTTTTTTCTTCTTGGGCTAAACGATTGGATTTTTGCTCAAGCCATGATGAATAGTTTCCTTCCCAAGGAATTCCATGACCGCGGTCAAGCTCAAGAATCCATCCAGCGACATTATCTAAAAAGTAACGATCGTGGGTAATGGCAATGACTGTGCCTTTATAAGAGTGAAGGTGGCGCTCAAGCCAAAACACGGTTTCTGCATCCAAATGGTTGGTAGGCTCATCCAGGAGAAGAACATCTGGTTCAGATAAAAGGAGGCGACAAAGAGCGACTCGTCTTTTTTCACCACCAGATAAGGTGCCACAGAATTGATCGGAAGGTGGACAACGAAGGGCCTCCATCGCCAGTTCAAGTCGTGAATCAAGATCCCAAAGGTTTTGATGATCCATCATATCTTGCAGTTCGGCCTGTCTTGCGACAAGTTTATCCATGTCTGCATCAGACATCTCTTCGCCAAACTTATTATTGACTGCTTCATATTCTTTAACGATATCAACTTGTTTTTGGAGTCCCTCTTCTACAACTTGCTTAACCGTTTTATTTGCGTCTAGTTTTGGGTCCTGTTCAAGATAACCAAAACTGATGCCTTTATTGGCATTCACCGTTCCCAGAAAATCTTTATCGACACCAGCAATAATCCTTAGGAGTGAGGACTTACCTGATCCATTCAGACCAAGGACACCAATTTTGGCCCCGTAATAAAATGAAAGGGAAATATCCTTTAGAACTTGTCTCTTAGGTGGATAAATTTTTCCAACCTTATGCATTCCAAAAATAATTTTTTTGTCATCAACGACGGCCATGGGACTTCCTTTGAATTTTGAGAAGCCCTATTAAAGCAGAAAGTCGCCGATCTGTAAAAGATTGTTGCTCTACATCAGAGCTAAAAGGTCACTTAAAAGAAGGAAAATAAAAGCTAAATAAGATGGTAAAAAGAAAATGGCCATTAAACCAAGTTTTATCACTGTGAGTCGCTTCTCAAATAGCTCAAAATGCCACTTTTCCTGAAATCTTAGCTCGGCCATTAGAGAGAAAACATCTTGCTCATAACTCACACCCTGCTTGAGAGTTCGTTGACAAGTTTCTTTCAATTTTTCAACTAAACTCTCAAGAGTTTTTTGTTTAACTTGATCTAAATCTTTCACACCGGCCTTCATAAAAATTTCTGATCTTGGCAAGGGTGCTTGCTGGAGGGATCGCAAAATATAGAGGATCTTCCAAAGTTTGCCGATACCTCCAAAAAATTGTTCCCGATAATACCTCAAAAGAAGCGGAAGAAGTGAAAGTCCAAGGGCCTGCCAAAAACCGATCAACAGAAACTTCCACCATGGGACACTGATTTCCACCACAAAGACTGCAGAGGCAATAAACCCCCAAGTCAAAAGCACCATGAGCCCCATTTGCATCCAGGTACCAAGGTTCATTTCATGCAGTTTTTTTTCAAACTGCCGATCCGCCTGAAGCCCTTCCCTCAGATACATCAAGGCATCCTGATATTGCCCTCCATAGTGGCGGGCAAGCCCCAACAAGATCTCCACCACTTCGGTATAAAATTTATACTGAGGCAAATCACCCTTATTGCTCTGAATGGCGCCTTTTTGCCATTGAAAAGCCTTAAGCCAGGACTCAAGATCATCCGCTTGATTTCTTTTAAGAATCAGGATGTTAATCCCCTCCATGGAGCGAGATTCAACCCAGTAAACTAAAACCGAAATAACTAAGACATAAATAACAATCATCCCCATCTAAGCACCCCTAAAAAATCTCCATGATGATGACCCTTTAATTGACATCATGCAACTCAATGACGTATTTTCAGAGGCATGAATTCACTTTTGAAACAACCCATTGAGATCGCCCAAGTTAAGCCAGAAACTTTTATGGCCACTTTTGAGCATTCGATTTCAATTGCCTCACTTTCTGAAGCTGAACTTTTAATGAAAAAACTAAAGTTCTTGGGATTAAACTTTGATCCATTTGCACCCGAAACATCAGACGAATGTCAGCAGATTATGGATAATTTAGCTCTCACTGAGCAGCTAAAGAATCCCTATCTGGCCACCAATATTCTTCTGCGCCTTTTGGACAAAACTGAAGAACGAATAAATTATTTAAAGCAGTAAAATGAACAAAATTCCTGAATGTCTTATCCATCCGGTTTCAATTAAATTGATCCGGTCTGGCCACCCGTGGATTACACCTGACAGTTTTTCGAATCGCTTTCCTCGTCAATCGGAATTCATAATTGCGACTGATGATCGTAAACGTCCTATGGCCCTCCTCATGCATGACCCCTATCACAAGAATGTAAAAGCGAGAGTGTGGAGCACGAAGTTTCCGTTTGATCGAGAAGCTCAACACTTCACCGCCAGTATCCAAGGCCGTTTAGATTTAGCTTTCGAAAAGCGTTTCCAAGAAGCGGCTTTAAAAGAGAGAGAAAATTATTACCTCGTCTTTGGTGAAGCCGATCAGCTTCCAGGACTTTTTGTCCTCAAATTAAAGGACCGTGTCCTGATTCAATTCTATACTCAATTTTGGAATCGCTATAAATCGATTATTCAAACGACGATCCAAGAAGTTTTTCCTGAAATCAAAGATGAAAACATTTGGTTTCAACTCAGGGGGGAAACGAGAGAGCTCCAGAAGCTTCCCTTAAATTCTAATGATACTGACCGAAGAGATGAATTTCACCTGCAAGAGTTTGGTCTTCAGTATTTAATTCGCTTAGGAAGCTCTTATGACCATGGTCTTTACACAGACATGAGTTCTATTCGACATTCTTTAAAAAAGTTTATTGCTAAAGATTCTTCCGTTTTAAACCTCTTCAGTTATACGGGAGCCTTTTCTTTGTGGGCGATGAAGCTAGGAGCGAGCAATGTCACCTCAGTGGACCTTTCCCCAAAATACATCGAATGGCTTCAGCAAAATTTAGGTTTAAATCCTGATCTCAATTCCGCTCAACATCAGGCCCTCACCATGAGTGTTGATGATGCTCTTGAGAAGCTCATCGTTGAAGAGAAAAAATTTGATTTCATTATTTGTGATCCTCCATCCTCTTCATCTGATGGCGAAAAGAGAACCTCTGCGATTAAAGCGTATAAAGACCTCATCAGAAAAATGGACAAGGTTTTGAATCCCCAAGGACGACTGGTACTTTTCCTTAATACCCATCAAGTTACAAATCAAAAATTTGAAAAAACGATTCAAGAGAATTTGGCAGAGCTCAAGCTCAATTACAAATTAGCGATGCGTCTCTCTCTCGGCCAAGATTGCCCGACTCTCAAAGGATTTCCTGAGGGAAGTTATTTGAAAGGTCTTGTCCTCGAGAAGCTATGATTAAAGTTTCAAGTCTTAGTAAGACATTTACTTCCTCCATTAAAGAACCCGGGATCAAAGGCTCATTAATATCTCTTTTTCATCGCCAGAAGCAGTCCAAAGAGGCCTTAAAATCGGTGGATCTTGAAATTCAGCAAGGAGAAATCATCGGTCTCATTGGGGCCAATGGAGCAGGTAAAACGACTTTGGTGAAAATTCTAGCGGGAATTGTTCATCCCACCTCAGGTGATGTTAAAGTTCTAGGTTTTACTCCCTGGAAGCGCCCAAATGAATATAGAAAACAGATGTCTCTGATCATGGGACAAAAAAATCAAGTTTGGTGGGATCTGCCCGCCCTTGATAGCTTCTTGCTCCTCAAGGAGATCTATCAAATCCCTGTCGCTCAATACAAACGCAATGTTGAATTTCTAGCGGAAACACTCATGATCAAAGATCAACTCAAAACCCAGGTGAGAAAACTCTCACTGGGAGAGCGGATGAAAATTGAACTCATGGCGGCTCTTCTTCATAATCCTAAAGTTATCTTCTTAGATGAGCCTACCATTGGACTCGACCTCTCAGCGCAAAAAGCCGTGAGGCATTTTTTGCGTGAGTACCAAAAAGAATTTAGACCAATGACCATTCTGACTTCTCATTACATGGAGGACATAAAAGAACTTTGTCCCCGCGTGGTGATTATAAAAGAAGGTCAGTTCGTTTATGATGGGGCCTTAAGCAAAATTCAGGGAGTGCTGGGTGACGAGAAAGTCGTCAGTGTCACAACTCAATCTGAAACGTTTCGAATTCATGTCCCTCGTCAGGATCTGGCGAATAAAACTCATCAAATCTTTCAAGAGCATGATGTGATTGACCTGAATATTCAAGACCCCTCAATTGAGGAAGTCATCGAATCCATCATGCGTACAGGAGTTCACACAACATGAATTGGTGGAAACACGTCATGTTGATGGAGCTGCGTAAGATCCTGGCCTATCGATCAGATTTCTGGATAACCTTTTTGGGTCAAACACTCATTCAACTTCTTGTCGCTCGCTCCTTGTGGCAAATGATTTTTGCTTCAGAAGGTGTCAAAGTCATGAATGGCTATAGCCTAGAAATGATGAATCTCTATTATCTCATTATCCCGATAGGCACCCGGATGCTCTCGGGAGAAAATATTGGCTTTGTTTCACGTGAAATTTATGAGGGAACCTTCACTCGCTATCTGCTCTACCCCATTTCTGTTTTTCAGTACAAAACTCTCACGTATATGACTTATAGTTTGTTTTATGGTCTTCAGCTCTTCTTGCTTTATTCGCTCTATCGTTTATTTTTTACGACTAGCTCGATTACGGTCATGGATTTTTCAAATCTACTCCTAGGGGTTGGACTCTTTTTGTTGGCCTCCCTCACCTATCTTCTCATGGCCATGCTGATTGAACTCATTGCCTTGTGGGCAGATAATATTTGGACTCTGATCGTAATGCTGAAATTTTTTGTCACTTTCTTAGGCGGAGGATTCGTTCCCTTAACCTTTTTTCCTGCCCTTTTTCAGGACATTCTCCGATGGACTCCTTTTCCATACCTTATTCAGGTACCGGCGCAAACGATTATGGGCATGAGTCAGAGTCAGGATATTTTTAGAGCAATCGCTCTGCTGTTGATCTGGGCACTGATTTTTATGGAACTCATTAAGATCGTCTGGAAACGGGGTGAAAAACAATACACCGGAGTCGGCATATGAAACGGTATGTTCGACTTTATCTTTATTTTTTGCAATTCTCATTCTCAAAAGCGATGGAATTTCGACTCGACTTCAGCTTTCGTATCATCATGGATATTGTTTATTCCCTCGTGAATATTCTTTTTTTTAAAATTCTTTTTCAGCATACAACACTCATTGCTGGCTGGCGTGAAGATCAGATGCTGATCTTCGTCGCCTCCTATATTCTCGTTGATGCTATTAGCATGACGGTCTTTTCGACTAATATGTGGTGGCTTGCCTTTCAAATCAACAAGGGAGATCTTGATTACCATCTCATTCGTCCCGTTTCGCCTCTCTTTTTTCTTTCCTTAAGAGAGTTTTCAGCAAATTCTTTTATGAATCTTCTTATCTCGATCGGCCTATTAACTTATGCCCTCGGCCATTATGCCGATCCGTTTTCATGGAGTGATCTCTTTCTGCTACTGGCACTTCTTATTAATGGCGCTCTCATGTACTATTGCTGTCAGATGCTTTTAATACTTCCCGTTTTTTGGACGCAAAGTGCTCGCGGCTTCATGGATCTTTTTTATTCTATGGGAATTGCCATGGAGAGACCTGATCGCATTTTCAAAGGATGGCTGAGAGTTCTTTTTACGATTGTTCTCCCCTTTGCTCTTATCGCCTCTTTTCCCGTTCGTCTGTTTTTAGAGAAATTTAACTGGCCAACATTCCTGCATCTGGTTGCTGTAACCATTTTACTTTGGATTTTAATGTTAGGTATTTGGCGAAGAGGACTAAGGGCCTATTCAAGTGCCAGCTCTTAGAAAGCTTTTAATTTCCCTACGAGGATTTCCCAAAACATACGGAAATCTCCTAGTAAGCTATAGAGGGGATACTTGAAGGTTGCAGGACGATTTTTTTCAAATACAAAATGACCTGTCCAAGCAAAACCATAACCAACCACGGGGATGAAAAAAAGCACACTGACAGTACCCGTGAAAAAGAAAAGCAGAAAAAGGGCAATAACTCCGCAAGTCCCTAAAAAATGAAGTTTACGGCAGACAATATTTGAGTGTTCTCTCAAATAATATGGATAAAAATCAGTAAAACTCTTAAATTCCATTAATGTCCCCTTACCACTACTATAACGCAAGTCTACGTTTTCTCAAGAATTTTTAATTAGAATGGTGGCAAAAGACTCAAGTTATTACCCGACGATTCCGATAGGATTCCAAAGGAATAACTTTGAAGATTTCACGCCTCATCCTTTTGCTTCTCTTCTGTTGTTACGGACCGTGGTTGTCTGCAGATACTGGTGCACTCATTAGTACGCCAGATTTAAGTCAACTTTTAGAATATCCTTCAGATCAAAATCCCGAGTGGCCAGTAGAGTTAATCCCAGTAGAAAAAGTCGAATACAAACGCAATACCAAAGCTTCCTTTTGTATCAGACCTGTTGAAATGATCGATACTATCGTTATTCACCACTCTGAAACACCAACAACCTCAACACCTGAAGATATCAATGATCTGCATCTTGCCAGAGGAACACCTGAAGACCCTTGGTACATGATTGCTTATTCCTATGTCATTAATTCACCCTACGCCAAAAAACTTGAACCCATGGCAAAAGCCTCTGAAGGACGACCTCTGGGCCTAGTTGGTGCGCATGCAGGAACCGATGCTTATGTACCAATGGACGAGGAACAAAAAAAAATATGGGATGATAAAAAGATTCTGTGCGGAAAAGAAAATGAAGAACCCAAGTTTGATCCCTCACTCATAAAAGATGGTCTCATTAAGGCCAATGTTACAACGATCGGGGTTGTGGTTATAGGGAACTATGCACCTTTTTCACAAGATAATCCTGGTGGATACTCCAGACGAAACCCTCGCTATCCCAGCGTGGGAACTCAAGACATGATTGCGCGCTTATCCTGCCAACTTCAAAAGAAGTACCCAAAAATGAAAAACATCAAATGGCATAATTACTACCATTCAACATCGTGCCCAGGCACTATCAAGAGCTATATTGGTCAAATTAAGACCATGGCCAAGGAGTACGGATGCGATTTCAATTAACCTTTATGCTGTTTTTTCTGACGACTCCACTCTTTGCCTACGATGATAAAGCGATGTCAGAGCTATTTATTAAATATGAACAAGTCATGTCTTACCATAAAGTAGAAATCGTGGATGAGGTCTTCACTAAGAAATTCTTGAAAGAGAATGGTGGGAAAGATGAGTTTATAGAAAAAGTAAAAGATCTCCCTCTAAAAAAAGAAAAGAAAGGTCTGGGGAAACTCCTTGCGAAGTGGAAGAAGAGTAAAATGAAAAATATCTTTTTTGCCAAAATCAAAACGGAGTCTTCTCCGCATCCAGAATCGAGCTTCATTGTAGTCGAAGAAGATGGAAAATTAAAAATTGATGGAACTGTTAGCGATGAGGACTAAACTTTTCTCTTCTCTCCTGGCCCTTGTCTTCATCTGTGCCTGTGGACGTCAGGTGAATATTTCAACTCGCCAACTGGAATACAATTCAAATCTTCAAAATGGAAGCAGCATCACGGCTTCTCAAGAAGGTCTACTCATAAGGGGTGTCCCAGACAAAATCATAGTGAATTCAGTCACCCACAATGTAAGTATTTATAGCTCTTACCTGGCCTTAGAATTTATTGCGTCTAAACCTCTGAGTACGCAAATGAACGTAAAATTTAAAGGGAAACTAAAAAATAATGAAATGGTCTTGGAAATTATCGAGTCCAAATAAAAAAGGGTCCTAACGGACCCTTAAACTTTCAACTTACTTAACAATTCTATCTCTCCAGGCCACAATATCAGGGGCCAGATAATCATATTTCATCTGATCAATAGTGTAGGCCGAGAATTCATAATCATGTGAATGAGTAAGACATTCCGTAGGACAAACTGTTGTACAAAGTCCGCAATAGCAACAAAGGGCCGTATCGATTGTGAATTGATTCAATTTCAATCGAATAGACTGACCATTGCTCGTTTTTTTAATCTCTGTTCCTTCCGGCAATTTTTCAGAGGCAATATAGATACAATCTACCGGACAGGCCATAGCACATTGAGTACAGGATATGCAGTTTTGAGTATCATTGAACAAACGCATACGAGCTCTTTCTGGAAGAACTTCACGAATTTCTGGATATTCAATGGATACTGGTTTAACTGCCCACACGTAACGGAAAGTGATCCACATACCTTTAAGAGTGGTAGAAATCCCATTCGCAAGTGATGCAAAATATTGTTTAACTGAAGAATGGTGAACTTGTGTGCTCATCTGTCTACTTCTCCTAATACGATATCAATTGAACCTACTGTCGCCACGAAGTCAGCAATCATCTGACCCGGAGCAACTCTTGGAAGCATTGAAGTGTGGGTGAAACATGGAGATTTCACTTTTAAACGATAAGGGGTCTTTTCATCTGCCTTAGCGACTAAGTGGAAAGCAAGCTCTCCACGAGGGCATTCAGCACGAACATAAACTTCCCCTGCAGGAAGCTTCATAACTTTTGGAACCTTGCCCATGATTGGACCTGGCTCAAGTTTCTCAAGGACTTGACGGATAATTTTAATCGACTCTCCAACTTCTTTCATTCTTACGATATAACGGTTCCAGCAGTCTCCGACTTGACCGACTTCTCCTGTACCAACTGGTACATCAAAATCAAATTCATTATAAAGAGAGTAAGGAGCGTTTTTACGAAGATCCCACTTCATACCAGCACCTCTTAGGACCGGACCAGAAGCTCCGAAATCCAAGCAATCCTGAATATTCATAATGCCAACATTGGCCGTTCTTTCGACGAAGATACGGTTCATAGAAACAAGCTCATGATATTTTTTTGCCTCTTCTTCCATCTCATCACAGAAAACACCTACACGAGTTAACTGCTCATCTGTCCAGTCGTTCCAAAGACCACCAATCCAGATGTAGTTATAGAGAAGACGAGCACCAGAAACTTCTTCAAATAAACGAAGAATTTTTTCACGGTAATCAAATGCGTATAAGAAAGGAGAAAATGCTCCTAAATCGAGAGCGTATGTCCCGAAGGCCATCAAGTGAGAAGCGATACGCTGAAGCTCGCCAGTCAGGATTCGAAGGAGTTCGGCACGACGAGGAACTTCAGTTCCTAACATTTTTTCAATCGTCATCGCATAAGTCCATTCCATATTCATCGAGGCGAGATAATCGAGACGATCGACAAAAGGAATCACGCCACGAAAGTCCAAATTCTCAGCATGCTTTTCCATGGAGCGGTGTAGATAACCAAGATGTGGGATCGCATGGGCAACAATCTCTGAATCAGTCCAGATCTCAATTCGAAGAACTCCGTGAGTCGCTGGATGCTGAGGACCCATATTAAGGGTCAACAGCTCTGACTTTAATTGCTCTGTATCTGAATTTAATGTTGGCTTCTCTGGTTGGCCAATATCCCAACGGCTTTGCATATATGGTCCTTCTTATTGAGCTTTAGTTTCTTGGGCTTTTTTAATCATTTCCTGACGAACGATGAACTCACGGTCTTCCATATTCATCTTATCATCTGGGAATACATTCATTCCGTTATAAACTTTCTGAGCGATGTAATCTTTGCGAAGAGGAAAACCTTCCCAATCATCCGGGCAAAGAATTCTTCTCAAGTCAGGATGATTATTAAATTTGATGCCAAACATGTCGTAAACTTCACGCTCTTGAAAATTAGCAGCTGCAAACAGTTTAACAATAGAATCAACATGACCATTCACACGATCAGTAATTTTTACTTTTAAAATTAAATCGCGAATATTGGCCGGATCATAATTTGTGAGCATGTAACAAACTTCCATGTACTCAACATAATCCACACCACTAATCACGTGCAGAGAATTAAAGGAAGTGACATTATTCGTTTTCAGAAACTCCACCACTTTAAATAGGTGAGACGCTTCAACCGTAATGCTAGAGTCTGTTTTATTATCAGCTGCGATGAAGGCAATCGCATTAGCGCCAGCAACGTTTTTATTAATAAGATCTGCTAATTCCTTATGCATGCTTTACCCACTTATTACGAAGAAGACGCTCGTTTGCAATTTTCTTTTGAAGTGTCATCACACCTTCAATAAGAGCTTCTGGACGAGGAGGACAACCAGGCACATAAACATCTACAGGCACGATTTCATCCACACCTTTAAGAACATGATAACCGTATTGCCAGTAAGGTCCGCCTTTGTTCGCACATGACCCCATAGAAATAACATATTTTGGCTCTGCCATTTGCTCGTAGAGAACTTTCACTCGAGAAGCCATTTTCATGGTCACAGTTCCGGCAACGATCATAAGATCCGAGCGACGAGGAGTGGCCATAAAGGCTCCACACCCAAAGCGCTCAAGATCGTACTTAGAAGCACCAGTGGCCATCATTTCAATCGCACAACAGGCGAGACCAAAAGTCATAGGCCAAAGAGAATTTTTTCTGCCCCAATTCAAAAAATCATCAAGGGTCGTAAGAACAACACCATCTTGCATGGATAACTCCGGTTCACTATTAGAAAAATTGACTAGAATTAATTTAACCCTCAAGGCTTGAATTTTCAATCATTTCCGAAGGAATTCAGGGGATGTTTAATTTATTTTTGGGAGCAACGTGAAGAATAACTTTCTTGAAATTTGTCTTGGGCCATAGAAGTGGAGGCCGGGCCACGCTTTGGACCTTGCTGCATATAGACAAGGCGCTTTTTATCATTCTCGCAGACCTTATTAAGCACAAGGTCATACTCCATCAACGCGGCAACTGGGTAAGGCACTCCATAAGCCGAGGAAATAAAATTTATTTTTTCAGATTTTAGGGCGGAAAATGAGCTAGCGATGTCTCTTTTCTGAAGTTGCTTAGCGAAACTGTCGTAGTAAGGGCCTACATGATAAAAAAGCTCAACTGCTCGAGTGTAGGAAAGCTGGCCGTGGTCATTTTCAATTTTCTGGCAGTGAGAACGGGATTGAACACGACTTGAGAAGAGTTCTTTTAACACCCGACACTCAGTTAAGAAGGCCTGAACCTCTCCACCCTCGCCTTCAATCGTGCTTCTAATAAAATCTTTGGCATTAAAATGTTCGGAGTAGGGATTAAAACTTTCACGATAAACAAAGTGCGTGAGTTCATGGGCCAGATCTAAAAGCGCATCATCCCAACTGAGAGTGCGATTAATGTAGACCACAGATCGAGACTCATAAATGACATGCTCAGGTGAGTGAGGTGAGAATTTTCTGACAAGGGTCGTATCAGTGAGGGATGTCTCCCCGACTTTCACTACATCCGTCAAAAGATGTCCCATGCGTGCCGCTTTATATTGGGCTTCCTTCATGAGTTTTTCACCCGTTCGGGAACGAGAAAGTAATTCAAAAAGCTTTTTAAAATTTAGTTCCGTCGATGAAGTAAAATCCATCCAACTGCCACGGGTATATTGACCCTCAATATGAATCGTTTTTTCCTCTACTGCGTAGAGAGGAAAGGCCAAAATGAATGTGAAAAATAAAAGTCCACAGTACTTCATTACACAGCTTGTCGGCTGCCCAATTGAATTCTGGAGAAAAATTTATTCTTAAAAGTTGATTAATTTGAAAGTATGAATGGCCTTACCCGACTCTTCTACTTTTATAAATCCAAGCTGCTTGGCCGCCTGATCAGGGCCGGCACCTCTCGGCACCACTCCAACCTGGTAGTCACCAGGAGACAAATGTAATTCACTCATCCTGAAGGCCTGGGGAAGTGTCGTCCATTGACGAGTGTCCGCCTTTTCAAAAGCGGCAATCCCTTTAGATGATGCCACATAAGTGGCCATGGCCGCTGTTTTTGCTAAGAACTCACCCTGGCCCTTTAATTTTTGATAGATCTGCATCGCTGCCACAATTGCAATCAAATGTTTCACGGCGACTCGAGTTCCCGTCTTTACATAACGAGAAACCACATCTTCTTCTAATACGAGTTTCGCAATTCCACCATTCTCGGATATCAGCGCCAGATGCTCTTGCTTCACGAGATTATTCTTACTATCGCGAATCACAATATCCAGATCCTTAGGCACTGGAACTGTTTCTATCATCGGAAG
This sequence comes from Bacteriovoracaceae bacterium, assembly GCA_947448495.1. Classification (GTDB taxonomy): domain Bacteria; phylum Bdellovibrionota; class Bacteriovoracia; order Bacteriovoracales; family Bacteriovoracaceae; genus Peredibacter. The sequence continues at coordinate 21,622 of CANFNX010000034.1, forward strand.
TTCAAAGGAGATCGCTGCTTCTTGAACGGCCAAACGAGTCACATCATGGGCAAAAATAAAACTCCCGGTGGTTTGAAAACTTTCTGGCCTCATGCCTAGAGTATTCATAGCAAAAGCGGTGATAATTTCCGTTCCAACTGTTGCTATAAAAGCCTTCGCCCCAGGACTTTCCACTGAATCGACAGCTCCCCTTAAGCCAAAATTAAAAGGCTTACCAACTTTTTGCGGGATCAGACCCTCTTCTAACAAAAGAACAACATTCGATTTTGGCTGAGTGAGTTTTGAGAGTACTTCCTGAGTCGGTTTGAGTTGCTGCACTTGCACAGAGTAATCAGTGCCGCGAATTTCTTTGGTGAGAGCTAAAATTTTATAGGTAATAAAATTTTTGAGATTCTCCTTGGCGATGGTAGGAACATAGGACTTTCCAGGTGTATTGGTCCCCTCGTCCAAGGCTTTTTCGTATTCTTTAATGTAGTCTTTGCTTTTTGTATTAAACACATCAAAAGCCCCTCCCATCGTATTAAGAATAGAAAGCGCATCTTTATATAACTGCAAAGCAATTTGTTTATCATTTCGAATTTCACTGACCTCATGAACTTCAGCTCCGAAGACTTTGAGCATGAGATCTGTTTGGTAAATGGTCTTTGGAGCGGCACTTCGCTGAAGTTCAGCAAAATAACTATCCCAGGCGAGGATCGTTCCTCGCGCCCCTTGAAGATCAAGTTTATTTTTGGATTTTAGGTAACGTGAATAATAGGCCTTTGCCAAAAAGTAATGAGCATAAGAGCGCTCATAACTGGCACCATAAAACACATCAGAAGCATCATTGATTAAAAAGCTCGCTGCTTTAGCAGAAATCTTCTTTGTATAGAGTTGGTCAATGAGATCAAGAGAGGTCTGAAATTCAGCTATGGCCGAAGTCTCATCTGCTTGGGCCAAAGCAAGTGTTCCAGATTCCAGATGCCATAAAAGCTGGCTTTTAGAGTCTTTTTTCAGATCGCTTGCCTTAAGTAATTCAGCTGCTTTGGTAAATTCACCAAGTGCATAAGTCTCACGATAGGCCTTCATTTTATCTTTCATCTTAGAGGCACAGGCCCCTAAGATGAAAAGACTTAATACAATAATGAAATGAAGCTGAGATCTTACCATGAAGAAGCGTTCTTCTCAGAGTATTTGAAGACTTTCGTACGAGTACGAAGAACTTCAGTGGCTTTTTCAATGTCCGTCATGCGCATATTAACAGAATACTCTTTAATGGTTTTTCCATCGCGTTTTTCTGGTTTCATATAAACGTTACCGAAAATCATGATATCAGCACCAGTTTGCTTACCAATTTTCTTAACCGTTGCAGGATCCACCATTCCATCATTTTGGTAAGTGATTTCACCTAAGATTTTCTCACGAGCGGCCTGGTCCACAAGCTCAAACTCACCAGAGAGAGAAAGCTCATTAAGAACTTCATCATTGAGATCACCTATTGGGAAATAAGCTTCTGA
>CANFNX010000035.1 GCA_947448495.1 Bacteriovoracaceae bacterium
AGAACCTCAAAAAGCAGCTTAATCATAGGCCAGAGGAACACTGGCCTTCACTTCTTTGCCGTTAAGCTCAATGAGGGTGAGTTCCCCCTTTTGAGAATTTTTGGCTGGCTCACCGGTGATGGGGTTAATTTCTATTTGATATCTAGCGGTAAATCGTGCAGCTTTCGATGCGGAACTCAATTTACCATCCAGAACTTCAAACTTATAGAGGATGGCACCACTCTTTAATTCAAAGTCCATTATCATTTTAAGTTGGGTGAAGTCTAAATCGTCCAAATTCCGAAGATTGAATCTCATGGAGAATTCCTCCCCAAACTTGGCAAAAAAAGTCCCTGCAACATCACACTTTTCATTATACGCGTAACTTCTTTCGAGAGCTGTTTTCATCATAGCCGCCTTTACCCATGCCATGGAATCACGATCACAATTTTCAACTTTAAATTTTGAAGTCGAAGCTCCTTGTGCTTGGAAACTTAGAACTTTTAAAAAATCAGTGATGGTTTTTAAAACTTTCTTTTCATCCTCTGGTGACGATACTGGTGGAGCAACAACTTGCGCCGGCATTTGAGAGACCTCACCATTGACGTAGTTCACCTTGCTTACCACTTGGTCTTGAATATCTAATGACCATTCTTCGCCATGCTTTATGGTCTGACCATTTTTGAGGTAAGCGCAGGTGTACTTCATCCCCTTTGTGGTAGGACTTCTGTATTCAATCAAAAACGATTCAGGTGGGCAGCTAGGCTTAGATTGCCCAAAGGCAAAAAGGGGCAAACAGAACAGGAGAAATATTTTCAACATCCTCTCTTATCGAATTCCGAGTCATAAACTAAAGTTTTTTTCATTTTGACCGATAGGTGCGGCATGAAAATATTCTTTATCCTACTCGTGATTATAGCTTCCACTCAGATTCAGGCCAAAGAGGAGAAGAAAACAATTCCGATCTGCTCTCTGCTTTATGTGTCTGACATAAAAAAGGTAGTGGAGGCCAATGGCAAATACGATAAATTCAAACATTGCTCTGTTTCATGCATGCTCGCCCTTCGCTGTCCGGCCGAAGATGTCTTAGAAATTGGTGTGTTAAAAGAGATAGAGGATGTTTTCGGGCCAGGAAACGCTGAATGGGAAGATCTGAGAGCTGACTATAAAGGTGTAGACTTAAAAATGGAGAAGAAGGCCAAAACAGACAAGGAATGCATGCAACAGTGCCATTTGATCTACCCTGAAAACTCCTGTCGCTAAAATTTAAAGTGACAAACTGGGCGTAATTTTTCAATTGTATTCAATTCACTCAATCCGGTCACAAGGCCGTACTTTCTTTTTATCTTGACCCAGTCATTGACATACTTACAGGCGAAATCCTGCTTTACAGGTAACCACTCTCCAATGGTCTTTGAACCTTTTTGACGATTGTAATGCCTGCTAGTGATGACAAGATTTTCTTTATCATTAGCAAAAATTTGCTTTTGTGAGGAAGACCAATTCGCCGCACCGGCATCGTGAGCATGCTTCAGAGGAACAAGATGATCAATATCAACCTGAGAAGCGAGCGAGTGAACCTCTGGGAAGTAGTAATCATTCCATTGGCCCGCCTTGACTTTACAACCACTCTTATTGAGAGTGACAGCAACGAGAGATCTTTCTTTAAGAATTTCAGCGCGTGTATCTAAACAATTTCCATCCAAATCACTCCAATGGGCCCAATCACCTCTCTGGTAGTTTTTGTGTTGGTGGTGCAAAGAGGGAGTGGAACAACTCAAAAGAAAATTCATAACCAACAAAATCAAAAAATATTTATTCATATTTCTACTATACCGTAAATCAATCTCATTGGAATACTCGTGAGGAAAAATTCTCAAGCACCTGTTTTTTAAAACGACTAAAAAAAATGAAAATTAAACAAGCGAAAGTGTTAAAAAATTACACCCGATTGTCCGTTACGAACAACCATGATTCTTTACGAAGTGAAACTCATTTGTGTTGAAACCGAAAAAGTGATTTTCACTTCGCTAAACAAAAGGCCAGAACTCCCCCCCAAGGAATTGCTCGAACAAGACCCCAAACCGTTGCTGGTGATATCAACAAAAGATTCCAACAGCTTAAAAGACTCAAAAAAAAGCGCATAATCCTTCAGATCTTGCCTGATTTAACCGACAAGATCTCTATGAATAGAGTCCTCATCCTCCTGCTAGGCTTTCTCTCTTTCAGTGCCTCCGCTGAGAACTGTTCTTTTAAAAGCCACCATGAGCTGGCCCAAGAGATTTATGACGAAATTGGCCAATCAGCACTCAAGTGTGTTCCAAATAGTGTTCATCTCACATTTGATGATGGACCTTCTCAAACAGTCACACCTGAAATTCTCAAAGAACTCAAACTGAGAAAGATCCAGGCGAGTTTTTTTGTGACAACGACCAATCTCGATCCAAGTCATGCCAAATACCAGGAGAACCGAGCTCTCGTTCAACAGGCGATGAACGAAGGCCACATGATTGCAGACCATGGATTTGAGCATAACGCTTATGATCTTCGTTTAGATGCCTCAGGAAAATTATTGGAGAAAGGTTTTTCACAGAAAGAACGGGAAGATCAGATTCAAAAAAGCGTGGATTATTTAAATTGGTCCACGGGTGGCAAATTTTCCAAGCAAATTCCCCTCATGTTTAGGTTTCCTTATGGACGCGGGGCCATGCCCTCAGAAAAGGAACTAAAGCATATGATGGATGAAGGTGAGATTCATCTGTCAGGAAAAACTTATGCCGAGCAACTCAAAGAGTATCGTCAAATCAGTCCTCCACTCCAAACAATTGCGGGACACGGTTTTTCACATCTTGGATGGAACCACGATTCTCATGATTCCTCTTTTGGCATTAAATCTCCAGAGAAAACAATTCTCAAAGATTACATCATAAAAAATATCAAGGCCCTTTGCTCAAATCCTAAGATCACAAAAGTCGCTCTCTTTCATGATATTAAAGAAATGAATATCACAGCGATTCCCATCATTGCCGATATTGGACAGTGCCTAGGATTAAAGTTTGTGAATGCCCAAACCATGATGGCCGATCAGCAGCTGAACAAAACTGGAGTCATGGTCAGTAAACAAGATATCATTCAAGGTCAGATTGAAAATGTGATTAAAGGACTTGCAGAAGTCGAATCATCACCCAAAGTTGAGTGTAGTAAACCAGTTGTCGATAAGAGTTGTTGGAGTGAGCAATACCAGAAAAGTTATCCTCACTGTTCAGGTGGAGACTCAGTTTGTTTTGAAGGAAAGTGGTACGCTCGAACTGATCCCGTTGTAAAAGATAACTGTCAGTTAAAAGACTAAAATGGCCTCCGAAGAGGCCATCATTTTTACTTAATCACTTTATGAATAACTTTCACTTTCCCCTCTTGCTTTTGCATATGCCAGTGTCCTACATGGACATGACAAGCCTTAAATCCCTTAATCGTTGAGGCATCGTTAACACATGTTCTATTGGCCTCTAAAGAGGTCTGCTCTCTAGTAATTTTTTCATTGGCCAATCGTTTATACTCATCTAAGGATTCCTCAGCAAAGACATTAAAAACCAAAAGTGAAGCAAAGGCAGTTAGCAAAACTTTCATACGTTCTCCTTTGTATGGTTCCTAAGAGCAATCTTAAATGGAATGAGATAAGAGTGAATCTAAATTAGTAATTAAGTCCAGTTTAATTCACATTGAATAAGGACTTCATTTTTAATTTTTATACCAAGCAGCGAGGGGCGATTGATGTTATGAGCATCCAAATCAAGAATAAAAAAAGCTCGCGAGCCTTTTTTTTCAAGCTGAATCAGATATGTTTTGGTGACACCATGAAAATGAATTTGGGCTTCACAAGAACTTTTATCCGCTTCAAAGACTGACCAGGGACAGAGGCCACTGGCGCTGGCGACGGGATCAGCTGTCAGCTCCGTAACGGATTGAAGATGCTGATCAAAATCTTTATCACCTGCTTTAAAACTGATGATAGGAACGGAAAGATCAAAATGGGAAATCTCCCCAATCTGAGAGATGACTCCCCTGACATCAGAACTTTTACTTCTAACCTTCTTGAAAGTGTATTTGACTTCTAACTCACAAGTTCCTGAAAGCAGTTTTTTTTCCATGAAAACCCCATCGAAATTTTTTTAAGGTGACGACCTAAGTAAAAAACTCTGGTGGTCTAAGCCCTTTAAGATGAAAGGGTACTACATTTGAAAGATCATGGAGTTTAAAATCGACACCCGTGAGTTGCTCAGAAATCTCCCATAACTTTTCAGCTGTTTGCAGATTCTTCGCCTGGGTCAAAAAGTCGATCTCACCAGGGGCTCCCCATAATTCATAAAATCCGGTTGGCCCATAGTAGTGACCACCTAAGGCCTCTGTGGCGGTGGCGGCAAATAAGATAGGAAGAGCAGCTTGAATGGGGTGGCGACGAAAAGTAAATTGAAAAAATTGCGCTAAAGCGGGGCCAGTGAATCCTCCAGAATGGATCGGAATACTTTTTACATCAAGTTGAATGGCCCGGAGTCGACGATCTAACTCTCTGGCAAAAACTAAAAGGGCCAACTTGGACTGACTGAAGGCGCGGTTAGGTCGATAAGAATTTTCACCATCGAGGTCAAAAAAATCCACTTCACTTGGGCTATGGCGAAGATTGCTCTGAAAAATGACCCTCGCATCCTGAACTCTTTGCATGAGTGGAAAAAGAGTGGCGGTCAGCGCGAAGTGAGAAAGATAATTATAGGAAAAAAGCAGCTCATGGCCTTGCGGGGTAAGCATTCTACGAGGGACATGAATCAACTCCGCGTTATTGATGAGCACATGAAGTTTCTCATGATCAGAAAGAAATTTCTGCCCAAAATTTTTAACGGACTCAAGATCCGACAAATCCACCACTTCAAAACTTACGTGGGCCTGGCCTGAGGGAAGTTGTTCTACTAACTGTTCAATCGCCGACTGGCCTTTGAGCACATCCTCTGCGCAGAGGATAACTTTTGCTCCATGAAAGGCCAGCTCACGGGCCACTTCTATTCCCACTTTGGTGGTGCCACCGGTGATTAAAACTGTTTTTCCCAATTGAGACCCCATCACTTCCTTGGTCCACTTTTTCATCTCTCCTCCCCGCTGAAAGATATTTCTCTTTGCCATTAAATAGAAGTGCTGGTGAAAAAGAAATTCGCTGATCTGAAAACTCATTAATCTTCAGGATAAATTCAGAATAAAGACCGTGGCAGACACGAGGAAGGTTGCTAACTTATTCGCAACCAGGGATTTGAGACCATTAGGCGAAAGCAAAGAGTGGTCTTGGGTGACTGGCGAAATGGTCACCCTTAGGGTGGCCATTTTAAATAGCTCCGGGAGTTTTCAATGCTAAAGGATTTTAAAACCTTTCTTAAGAACTACGGTGTTATTGGGCTTGCGATTGCTGTGATCATTGGGGGTAAACTCAATGAGCTAGTCACTTCTTTTGTTAACGATCTCTTATTGCCACTCATCTTAATGCCACTGCTGAAATTGGCCGGTCTAAGCGATGTTCGCCAACTCAATTTCCATGGCATCTTTTACGGCAAAGTCATTGGTGCGACTCTTGATTTTCTCATCGTCGCCTTTCTTATTTTTATGTATGCCAAGAAAGTCCTCAAAGAAGACATTCCCGCCAAGAAATAAAAGGTTAATATGAAGTGGATGACTGTAGCCTTTTGCGTGCTGGTTTTCTCTCATGCCGCCTTGGCCCAACTCAAGCATGAATCAGAGTATTCGCTCCTTCAATCAGGAGGAAACTCGGAAGTAAATAGTCAAAATGCGAAAACCAGCAACATCTACACCTGGGAAAAAAATCAGCTTCGCTTTGGTGGACATTATACTTATGGTGAAGCCAAAAATGTGGTCTCGGCCCGCAATTGGGATGGCAATCTAAAGTATGAAAGACAATTAAGCTCCAAACTGTCTTTCATCACAGGCGAAGTCGTTGAAGGCAATCGATTCACAAATATTGAGGCCAGATACAATTCTGATGCAGGATTTAAATACTATTATTTAAAATCTGATCTCCACACTTTTTTTTCAGAACTCTCCTATCGCTACACGATCGAGAATCGCTACGCTCCTACCGAGGATCTGTATGATCAAAAAGCAAGATTTTATAATGAGCTCGCTCATAAATACTCACCGACTGTGCAGTATAAATTTTGGCTGGAGTACATTCCGAATTTTACCGATGGCAAAGATTATCTGGTCAATGGAGAGGCTTCAGTAACATCGATTTTAAGTTCAATTTTCTCACTCAAAGTCGCCTATATGGGAATGTATGACAATAAACCGACTCTCCCAACTCTGAAAAACTATGACTTTGCCACCACCACATCACTCGTGGCTAAATTTTAATCCGCTTAATTTTTTGAATGATCCGATCCAGATTGGAAAGAAAGGCAGAGCGATCTCGAGGACTAAAGGCTGCAGGCCCTCCCCCCACTTGACCCATCTCACGCAATTCTTTCATCAGTTCTCTCGTGGCCAGGGCCTCTCCGATCATATCTTCAGTGAATTCATCTCCGCGAGCTCCCAGGACCTTGGCATTTTTCTTTAAGCACCGATCGGCCAGAGGAATATCCGTAGTGATACAAATATCGTGTTCGGAGATATTCTCGGCAATCCAGTTATCCGCCTCATCCGGCCCAGCACTCACCACCACCATTTCCACTGATGGATGAAGAGGAATATTGATACGTTTATTGGCGACCACAAAGACTTTCAGCTGATAGCGGGCGGCAACCTTATAGGTCTCTTCCTTCACCGGGCACCCATCAGCATCAATATAAATGATCAACATCCGTTTTTTCCCCTAAGAGTCTGTATTTCGTTCACAGTTTACCCCTCGTTTAAGTTTTGTCTATGGCTTTATCACCCTAGACTGAGATACAAAAATGTAGTTTAAGAATCTTTAAACTCTATCGACTAGGAATTTTATGAAAAAGCTATTGGCCCTTCTTTTTTTATGTCTTGCCTGCTCAAGCTTCGCGCAATCGATCTCAACCGCCGATAACGTTGAAGTTTCTCGTTATGTTGGGAAGTGGTACGCGCATTATGCTCTTCCACAATTTTTTACCAATGGTTGTCATGGTCAAACTGCTGAGTATGAAGTGATCGATGCTAAAACCATTAGCGTCTTCAACACATGTTTAAAAACGAAAGGGATAAAGACGATTAAAGGCCAGGCCGTTATCACAAATTTTAAAACCAATGCTGAACTGATGGTGAGTTTCAATAACTTCTGGACTCGCCTTTTCCGAGTTAAAGGTGACTATAATATCATGAAGCTAGACCCTAACTATGAGTACGTGCTCGTTGGTTCAAGAAACCGCAAGTCCCTATGGCTTATGTCTCGCTCTCCGGCCGAAATTCCAGCTGATGTTGCTAAGGAATACCTTGATTTGGCCAAAAAAGATGGTTTCGACGTCTCTAAGCTCGTTAAATCTCAGTTCTAATCAAAATTCAGTTTCCTAATAGCCTCTGTCAGAGTATTTTTTCTCACTTATGAAAAAATACTCTGACGCGTTCCTTAAAGACATCCCAAAATCTGATCTTCACCTTCACCTCGATGGATCCCTACGGATTCCCACGCTGATAGAAATGGCGAAGAAAAATAATATCAAAATGCCCTCATATACTGAGGAAGGATTACGAGAACTGGTGTTTAAGTCGGCCTATGCCAACTTAGGTGAATACCTTCACGGCTTTCAGTACACCTGTGCGGCCCTTCGAGATCTCGAAAATATTGAACGCGTGGCCTATGAGCTCGCCATCGATAACCAAAACGAAAATGTTTATTACATTGAGCCGCGATTTGCTCCGCAATTGATGATGGATGTGGAATCAGGGCTCACCATGGAAACGGTGATGGAAGCCGCTTACAAGGGTTTTGAGCGCGCTAAAAAAGAGAACAATAACAGTCCTGACGTTAAGGCCGGCAAACGTCCTGAGTTTCATTACGGGATCATAAGTTGCGCCATGAGAAACTTTGGTCCGAAAGGTTACTCTCCATACTATTCACGCTTTTATAAGACGATGGAGTATTCAAACCACATGGAGATCGTAACTGAGGCCGCCCTTCAGATGGTGAAGGCCGTGGTGAAAATCCGTGATGAAAAGAATATACCGATTGTGAGTATCGATCTCGCTGGACAAGAAGAGGGCTACCCCTGTGCGAAGTTCCATGAAGTGTATGCTTACGCTCATAAAAACTTTATGCACAAAACCGTTCACGCAGGCGAAGCGTATGGAGCTGAGAGTATTTTTCAGGCCATTACTGATTGTTACGCCGATCGTATTGGACATGGGTATTATCTTTTTGATGAAAATAAAGTGGTGGATCCAAAGATCACAGATAAGAAAAAATATATTAATGACCTCATCTCATTTGTCGCCGACAAACGCACCACGATTGAAGTTTGTTTGACCTCAAACCTTCAAACCAATCCAGAAATTAAAGAGATCAAAAATCACAACATCAAGCATATGCTCGCCAATCGTATGTCGCTTACAATCTGTACTGACAATAGACTGGTCTCAGACACTACGGTGACTCGTGAGTATAAGCTCATGACTGATCATTTTGATGTTCAGCTTAAACATCTTAAAGACATCGTGGCCTATGGTTTCAAAAAGAGCTTTTATCCAGGCCAATACATCGAGAAACGCAACTGGGCCAAAAACGTTATGATGCATTTTGATGAAGTGGCCAAGAGGCACGGAGTTTAAGACTTAACCTTGGCCGCTTTTGCCTGGGCCTTGCAAGATTGATGCTGGGCCTTGAGTTGATGAATTTCTGCTTTACATCCCTGCCGCTGGTCCTTTGCGAGTGAGTGACAAGCCGCTTTCTTCGCATGAATTTGCTCTTTTATGGCATGACATTGTGGATTGGCATAAACCGAAAGTGAAAGCATTAACGACAAAGCACTGATTGTTAATTTCATCATAAGTCACTCCTTATCAATCAATCTTCTTATCGGCTGATCTCTTTTAAAAATTTAAGCAAGCTCAGTTGAGTAAGATGACAATGATTAAAAGTCCTTAATCTGATTCATACAGTTCCAATTCTGTTTAATTCGATTTCCTGGAATCCGCATGGCTTGGCCAAGGCCCATACATTCAGAGCGATTAATTTGATTTTTTTCTCTCAAGCGATCCCAGCAGTACTGGAGAAAATCATCGGCTTTTTCAGCATTCTGATATTTATCTCCCGCTTTTAAACAGACAGAGAGTTGAATCTCCTCAGGAAAGGTCTGCAGACAATACCAATCGGCCCCAAGGCCCATTTCCGTTGAAAAACCAGATGTCGCATTCTGACAATCTCGAATGTTAGAAAATGAATTTTTATGAGAATTAAAACAATTCCACGCTGAATTATCATCTGGTAATCCCTGACAAACGACCTTCATGCTTTCTTGCAAACTAAAACTGAGTTCGTGTTGATCTTGTAAAGACCAGTTTCTAGAGAGGGATTTTAAATAGACTTTCTCTTCCTCTGTCCAGCTTCGACTTAACGCCCTTAAAACTTCTCTTCTAAGGGAGCTATTGAGAGTTTGGTAAAGCCAAGTTTTCAGCAGTCTTCCAGTCGCTTCATCATGCAATGAAAAGCAGGAGTAAAGTCGTGCCCAGTATGACTGAGTTTCAACCTTGGCATTTTTGATCCAGCGAGATTGAAAGATGAGATCCTTATTATCCTGAGCAATACTGCAAACCTGGTCTAGGCTTATGGGATCTAGTCCTTGATTTAATCTTTTTTCTAGACTCTGATAAATACGATCTTGGTATTCATCAGAGGAAATGAGACCACTCGTATGTAAGATTGTGAGGGCCTGAAAAGTTGCGCCAATTAAGACCTCACCTTTCTCAAGAATGCTCTGAACTAACGACTCCATTTTTTGACTTAAATGGCGGTCTTGTCCAGCTTGCTTTAAATTATCACTCACTGCTCGGTCGTGGACATTTCGTAATATGAGATCAAAATGTCGTCTTAGATCATCGCTGTCAATAATCTTGCGATAAGCCTCGGAACGAGACGCCATTGAAGTTGCTCGTGCCTGACATTGTAATGAGGCATCAGTTCCAGAGATTTCATTAAGAGGATTTACAATACGAAAACTTGTGCCCGAGAAAGCAGAAGATAAGCGATTTTCGATCGAAACGGAGGGATTTCCTCTAAGGGCTTTTTCTAATTTAGGTCCGGCAGCCGCACCAAGAGGGCCAGTACTCGCAAAACCAAAAAGACGAGCGGAAGACCTAAAGGCCAGTGACATTCTTTCCGACATTCCCAAACCATAATTGACGTAGCGGGAAGCAACGACTTCTTCGGCCATGTTTCGGGGAAAACCATCTTGAACTAAGACTTTTAAGTATTCTTCAATAGAACGATGATCGGGTGTTTTAGTCGCCAGGGTGTTACACCCCATTAAATAAATTTCTTTCGCATTCAGAATGTTCTCACAGCTTTTAGCGCATTTTGCGGTCTCAAGCTCTTCTAAGCTTAAAAGCGAGCTGCTTTTCTCACCAAAAAACATCCCTCCAAAGTGACCAGAGAGTAGCAGGACATCACAATGCACATCGCGCTGACATGCTTTCTTAAACCAATCAGGATCTTTCTGTGAAGTGACAAGTTCAATATGTGTATCATGGGGAAAGACTTTTCTAAAAACATCTCTTTCATCCTGAGAATTAAAAGTCATCGAGCATATGGTTTTACTCTGCGCCGATGCCATGGCCAGTAGAGTGAAAAGTAAAACAAGAATTGTGGATTTTATCATAGCTGTAATTTAAGCAATTATAATGCCAACAAAAAGATACTTTTAGAGCTTCTCCGACGCTTTAAAGGGCAAAAAATAGACACTGTCAAAACTTTAGACACTCAAGAAAGTTAAGTATAAAGAATTCAAGTTCGCCCCTTAAAGTCTAATTCCCCCTTAGAATCACCCCACTCCAACGTTTTTCAGAAAGGACTTTTATGAAAAAAATGATTCTGCTCGCGATGATTATTTTTTCATTCCAATCTTTTGCTTTCGAGCTTGATCAATGTGATAAGAATTCTCCGATTGATGAACATACCCTCTCAACCCCTTCAGGTGAGGTTGCTGCCATTGTCTGCAAAAATGGCGATGATGTCCTAGTTCTGACCGAAAATCCTGTTCCAAAAGAGCATCTCCTTTATGGTGGGGTTTATTTAGGGATGCCCTACCTTGGTATGGGACTCACCTACTCGCAGCTCAACCACGGAAAACAGGATTTTCATATTTCTGCCACACTGGAAGGAAGCCTAGGTTCAAATGGGCTTTCCATTCAATATGGCAAACATCCTTTCGGCAATTCCATTTTTTACGGTGGAACCATTCGTGGCTACAATGGTCTTCCTGGGGAAAAAGGTTTTAACCTCGGTCCAACCCTCGGCCTTTCAGGTGGATCAAGACGAATTACAGGACTTATCAGTTTAAGCTTACTCGGTGGCTACAATACTCGCATGGATCGTATGACAGTGGATCCAGAACTCTCGATGGGACTCAGAATTAGATTATTTAAAAATTAGTAAACATATAAAGGAGAATACTATGAAAAAAATTATGCTTATCGCCCTAGCACTTAGCTCAACTGTTGCCTTCGCTGATCAGTGTGAACTTGTCAGTTCAACGATGGCCAAGCGTGCTGCCCTTTTGTTACAAAATGGATCGGAAATTGCGACGGTATGTGAGCCATGTGGCGAGAAAATCTCAAGTGCAAAAGTTTCAGTCGTAAGATCCGTGAAGGTCGTGAATGGAATATATGCTAATCTCCAAGAAATTTTAATTAACGGTAAAGGCGAAGATTTGGCGTATACCTTCATCAAAGTTGCTCCAAATAGATTCGTCAACGTCGCCAAGGCGATTGGTTGTAAAGCTGAACAAGTTTCCGAAAGTATTTCAAAATAAAAAGTGTAAGCGATCTAGGATGGATCGCTCATTTTATCAATCAGTAGATAACTCCCTTTCGTCGTTTTTATGTCAATTTGAAATTTTTTGCGAACACGCTGAACAACTTTGACTAATTTTTTTAAATCATCCTTATCATTAAGATCTTCACCATAAAGATAACGATAAATCTCTTCTTTAGGCACTGCTCTTCCCTGATCTTTTAAAAAATCAAAAAACTTATCCTCAAAGTTTTTAATTTTTTCTATAACCGGTAACTTTTTTGGTTTCTTTAATAACAGTTTTTTTATCGCTAAAGAGAATAATGTTTTATGACCTAAGCAATGAAAAGGCTCACCATAGAGCTCTGGCGACTCAATACTCAAAGAGGACCATGCCTTTATTGCCTGATCGACTTCTCCCTTTTCAAGATGGAGAAGACACTGGGCCTGATAATAGAGCACTGGATAATCCCTAAATTCCTGGGGATAAAGATAAAAGGGGCGATTTTCTATAAGATATTTCAAAATTGATTTTAGAACCTTCATCATGGATGAAAGTTTAAATTTTTTGAGTTTACCCATTTGCTCTAAAAGGAGCAGTGCCTGAGTGAGTTTTTCTTCTTGAATCAGAAAATCAAAGTAATCGAGCTGGTAGGAAACAAGCTGGTGCTCATTTAATCTTTTCTCATGGCCTTTTATGTTCTGGTAAAGCTCAAGAACTCGGAGATGATCTTTGACCATAATGGCGCGGGAAAACTGAGCGAGTTCCAATCTCAGTTGATCTTGCTCAGACTTACAAAGTTCACCTAATTGAGAAATGATTTCTAAAGAGAGTTTCTGATTGGATGAATTGATAGCACAAACATGAAAACAAAATAAAATGAATAACTCATCCGGTAATGCATCTAACCCACTGATTAATTCATGAGCACGTCGATAAAATTTAATGGCGGCTTTAAATTCGGAGAGATTGTTATGAGCGTTGGCGAGACAAAATAAGCGCTGAGATTCAACATAAGGATCAGTGGTCTTGAGAGAGGACAATATTTCAATGACAGTATGGTTTTCTGAATCTCTCAATAAAAGAAATGATTGAAGGATCGTTTTCTCTGAACTCGTAAGGCGTTTGTCCGAGAAATACTTTTTTGCTTTTTTGACGTCTTTAGACACATGCCTAAGGGCGTCTTTGAAAGCTTTCGCTTTGACTCGTGCCCTCACATTGACGCCTTACTCTTCAGTTCGAGGTGGGCTTTTTTGTTGAGACCTGTCAGTTTTTTTCTTTTCAGATACTTTTATTTTCACCTCAGAGAGATCTTTGAAAAAATCCAGCATTTTAGTCTTCTCTTTGTCAGTAAGCGAATATTTCTTACTCAACCAATCTCGAGACATGGCTTCGTTTTCAACAAAGACTCTTAACAATTCACGCATGTCATCTGAAAGAAGACAATTAAGTTCTAGAGAGTTCTTGTCCTTTATCGACTCAAGACATTCTTCGGACTCAGCTTTAATCTCAAGCGCTTTTATTTTCTCTAAATTGCCCATTGTTTCATTTCCAAAAGCAATTTTTAAGATGCTATACACATCAATGATGGAATACACGGCGATGGTTTTTGCAGTACATTTTTTGTATTGTTTAGGAAGTATCTCAGCAAGATACTGCTCAACTTGAGCAGGTATTTTTGTCGTATCAGAATCAAAAACAAATTGGCCGCCTCCCGTGGGACGAACAATCTGAGCATGGGCGAACGTTAAAAGGATAAGAGATAAGAGGATGGCCAAGATTTTCATGGTCCTCTTATCGGATAATTGACTAGAAAGCTTTAGGACTACAACAGTCCCTTGGTAAAAGGGACAACCAGAACCTGGATTAATCTGGTTAAAATCTTCTTTTTAAGGGACACCCCAGGGAGTCTTGAGCTTTGCCCCTCAGGTTTTCCCGACTGGTCGATCTTATAGGCAACCTTGAGAGTCTCATCCATGGACTGAGAAAGCAGGGCCGCCGCCTTAGGGTCACGTATAATGGCCATGGTTTCGGTATTTAAGTTTTGTGAGCGCGGATCAAAATTGAAGCTACCAATCGCTGCAATTTCATTATCGATGACCATTGATTTAGCATGGAAGCTTTCATCTGAGTTGAACTCATAAAGCTCTACACCCATTCTCACAATTTTTCGTCTTTGACCGATATAACCGGCCTGAGGAAATAGGCCGTCAGTTGATTTAAGTGAATTCGTGAGAATTCTGACTTTGACACCTCTATCAATTGCATTCTGAAGGACTGCTTTAAGCTCCTTAGTCATAATCAAATAAGGACTATCGATATGGACCGTACTTTTAGCATGATTAATCAGCTCATAAAGATGGAGGGCGGTACCTGTCATTTTGTCTTTTACCGCCTTCACATGATCATGAAAAAGCTCAATACTTTCAACTTCAATGGTTTGAGATTCAAATTCTTTCAGATTAAAACTCATGAAATTTTGGTCTAAATCCAGACCATTAGCAGCTTGATCAAGAATCTCTTCCGCTCTTGCAAGATCAAGAGTGGATTTCTTAAGTGGTATGACATGATCAGAATCCCAAACTTCGTTAAAATATTCACTCGCAGTTTGAGCAATCTTACCAATCATAAAAACATCGCGGTCATCGTAATTTTTCTTAGCTCGACCGTAATAGGTGTCTTCAATATTTCGGCCACCCATAATAATCTTTTCTTGATCCACGATGAACATTTTATCATGCATGCGGTAACGTATGGACTTGCCAAACTTAAGAAAATTGAACTTATTAAAATTGCGAATTTCGACATTTTCTCCTGAGAGATGGGCTCCAATGTCTTTGGGAATATCATCAAACATGTCATCAATGAGAACTCTCACTTTTACACCCTCGCGGGCCTTCTTTCTTAAAAGGGTAAGAACCTCAAGCGCCGTTTTATCCTGGGCAAAGATAAAATAGGAAATCTGTATTTCTTTTTTGGCACTCTCAAGTAAATGAGTTCTCACCTGATAGGCCTCTTCACCACTATCGATGATTCGCACAGAATCAGCAAAAACAGTCGTTAAGAGGGATAATAAACCTAGGATAAAGAAAATTAGATTTTTCATAATCCGTATTTTATAAATTCCCTGTCATTTTCTCGAGCCAAACCTCCTTTGACTGTAATTTACTCTAAGGCCGTCAAAAGTTTAGACACCCAACCGACTTGGATTTGTCGCAATTTTTCTGTCTCATGGATCAGGCACCCCTTTACCATCACCCTAAGCTTTTAAACCAAAGGAGGTTTTCAATGAAAAGATTCATGACTATGGCCTTAACACTCACTGCCCTGGCGATTAGCTCGCAGGCAAGCTACGGCGGCTGTGCCAAGGCCTATGCCCAAAAGGCCAATGCACTTTATCCAGAATCAAATAATGCCGCCATTGGCGCCATGGGAGCGGGTATGGTTGGAGTCGGATATCTGGCGATGTCTGCAACTTTTGCCGTCGGTCTTGGTCCCGTTGGAATCGTGCCGGAAGCTGCGGCCATCGCCGCCTATCTGGATAAGGTCGATCGTATCCGTTATTTTGGCGACCTGATTCAAGATGCTCATAAATTCAAGTCCAGTGGAGCCTCGACCTACTCCCAATGGCTTCCAGTGGATAGTGACCCCATGATGGGAGAGATCACGGGCCAGACTCGACTCATTCGCTTAATGAATCATGTCGAAAGAAAAGTTAAAGGGAACAGAATCGTCATGCCCAATGAACTCTTAGAGGCGATTGTCGCGGCCGATGCTAATAATGAATTCTGTCCACGAAGTGAGCATGGAAAAATTCATCTCAAAACAAGTATGAAAGAATTCTCTGAGGTAATTGTGAACTATTTATAGAAGATGAGATGTCCTCAGGGACGAGGACTTTTTTAAGACGCCTTTTTAGAAACTAATGAATAAGCACCTTTGATCGACTTCACTTCAATCGAATATTTTTCCTTGGTCCGTTGAAGCAATTTCGCCAGCTTCATCAGATCATCTTTTGATTGGAACTCTGTATCCCAGATTGCCTGATACAAAGCTTCTTTGGGAATCGGCCCTTGGGCATTTTTCAAGAGACTATAAAGTTTTGATTCTTTTGTTGCCCCAAAATCCTCGATGATCGGAGTGACTTTAGCTCCTGTGAGCTTGGCCAAGGCTTTTCCAAAAAGATCTGGTGGCCCCTTATAGTGAAAATCAGCAGCATAAGAGATGCTATTTTCATGACGAAGTCTCTCCCAGGCAAGTTTAGCTGAGACTCTATCCCCTATCTGCAGACTTTTTAGAACAATAAGTTGCTGAAGCAGGAAAGGAAACCCCTGAAAATCTTTTTCATACAAATAGATCGTTGATCCATCATCAAGGTAATCAATAATGGATTGCATATATTTTGTATGAGAAGCATTTTTGTACTTCTTATAACGCTTAATCCTGTCTAAGGCTTCAGATGCACCAGTGTAATCATCCAAAAAGAGGTGAAAATCAAAAAGGTCATAGAAGTAGGAAATTCGCTGATGTTCATTGAGAGTGGAGTAATTCTTCTCCATAAAGGGAAGAATTTTTTTAGCTTGTTCAAATTCTTGTCGCTGAATCGCTAAGGCGAATTCACAACTTTTAATATAAAGCAGTCCAAATTTCGGGATATGAATCAGAGTTTTCATCTGATGGATCATCTCTTGCATTCCCGACTGATGATGGAGATTGAGATATACCGTAAACAAAGACTGACAAGCCCCAAATCTAAAAACTTCAGCTCCTTTAAAAGAATTGATTCGTATCGACTCAAGCAAATGGAATTCGGCTTCTTTGAACTGAGTTAAATTATTATAGGCAGCTCCCAAGCAGTAATGTCTTTGTGAATCGACAAAGGGATCATGGCAGGTCATTTTAATTAAGACATCAATCACATCTTGATTTTCAAAATCTCTTAGAGCGAGAAAGCTAGAGAGGATGGTCTTTTCCTGAAAAGTCATGCGCTTGTCATTAAGAAAAAGCTTTGCCTTTTTGGATTCGGAATTCACCAAGAGCATGGCCTCAAGAAATGCTTTATGCTTAATCCTTTCCAAAGCCTCTCCTATCTTTTTACCGGATTGTCCCGGATAGAGAGACTTATCATTTTAAAAAATTCCACCATAGCATTTGCTTCTTTGTGTGTGAGGTTGTATTGATCCTCCAAATATTTATGTGTTTCACGATCATCCACGAAAGAATTTAGATACACTTCACTACCGTGAAACAAACACTTCATCGTAGGATTAACATGATGGGTCCCAACCGAGCATTCCGGCTCGAGCTGGAGCTGATAAAGCTTTAAAGCCGTTAATGAATTTAAAAAATTAAGAGGATATAAGGTAAGATAGATTTGATAAATATTAAGAGTGCCTGGTTTAGTAATTTTCAATCCACAATGATCAAATTGCTTATCAAAGTTTTCTGAAATAAGCAGATCCATTCCGCCCAACGAGGTCACACGAGTGACTGGGTTATCTATATCTGGGCCTGTTCCACCTGTGGGCCGCGTTTGCGACCATGAAGGACTGAGGACAAGAATGAATAGTAAAAAAAAGGGCATAGTCACCTCTAAAGCCTCATCGGCTGGCCGGGGCCGTTACTTGAGTAAAACGATTCGCCGCGAACCTAACCACTTGATATCTTAATATTCAGATCTCATTTCGGAGGTCATAAATTTTTCTGCTACTGGAAGCTCCAGAAAGTTATCATGCTCCAAAATAAAGGAATTCCATGAAAACCTACCTCCTTGGCCTCTTGGCGCTCATTTCCCTAACTGCCTTTGCAGATGAAAGTTATCGATGCTTGAATCTGGAAAAAGAATCTCCGCTCAAAGAGGTGACATTGAAAATTTCAACTTCTCTTTTGACCCATCAACTTAAGTCCGTCGAGCTGGTGAGAAAAATCAAGGGGCGCTCTTTTGAACCGGGAAACAATCCCTTCATGGGCATGAGTGTCGCTCACTATGATTTAGATCCGGCCGCAGTCAAAGAAGCATCTGATTTGGAGTTTCAAGAACTGATTGAAGATACCACCACAAATTCCACCATCAGTCTTTCCGATTCTATTGTGAATCATCAGCAGAAGGGCTTTGCATACTTTTATGG
This sequence comes from Bacteriovoracaceae bacterium, assembly GCA_947448495.1. Lineage (GTDB taxonomy): Bacteria > Bdellovibrionota > Bacteriovoracia > Bacteriovoracales > Bacteriovoracaceae > Peredibacter. The sequence goes on from CANFNX010000035.1 coordinate 18,068, forward strand.
GCAGAGTTGCTTTTGGATCCTCGACTGCACCTCAACGTCTCATTTTTTTAAATGTGAAAGGAATTAAATATGAAACATTCGAAAAAACTACTCGCTTCTTTTTTAATGTTATCCACAGTCTCTACCTTTGCGATGGGAACCTACTATGATCGCGCCAAAGAAATATATAATGAGGGTGTGCTACCACAGGCCGAAGAGTTACTCGGATTTCACCTAGGAAAATGCTTTATGCGTGACCAGCCGAGTGTTATTCTTGGAGGCGCCCTATATGGGAAGAGAGATCAGAATAACAATGTGAATGCGACCACTGCCTGGAGCCCAAAGAGCCAATATTTTGAGATCACAAGTCTTGCTCGCCTCCAAAAGGATCAAACGATCCTTTTACCGATTCGCTCGGGCAATGAGTCAATACTCATAGATAATTTTGTGAGCACTAAAAGACCTATCATCACGACTGAGGTCAGAAAAAAAGATTCGATGCTAACTTTTAGGCTCGGTGAATTTATGTATTGCTTTACCTTTATGAAGAAATAAAATGAGGGTATGAGCAATCCATCTAAAGATCCCCTACACGGCAAAACGCTCGAGCAAATCTTGCTCGAGCTTATTGATTTTTATGGCTGGGAACAACTTGGTAACATGATCACCATCCGCTGCTTCACCCACGATCCCAGTATAAAGTCGAGCTTGAAGTTCCTTCGAAAAACTCCCTGGGCCAGAGCTAAAGTAGAGAATCTCTATCTCTACATGAAAGAGCAGCAGTAACGTCAAAATTTTTAATCCTGTCGACCTCTCACTTTCATTATCCTCTCTTTATGAACACTCGCATTGGGAGAAAATAATGAAAAAAATGGTAATGCTATTAATCCTACTAGGATTCATCAATGTCCACTCCTTTGCTCAGGAGACAACTGGGCCAACGCATGAATTGACTCTCTCAATGAATGAGTATGAGGTCATCAATCACGAGATCATTCATCTTGAGGGGAAGCCCTTTCACCAAATCACTTTGGAGCCAAAATCAATCAGAGAGGATTATCTTCTTTTTGCCAACTTCGTAGGTGATGGGATCGCTGCCCATCGATTTTTATACACCACGTGGGACAAAGAACAGCACTTCCTAGCGGGCTATTGCATAGCCAATATCTCGAATGGTCTTTTTCAATTGCTCCTGCCTAAGGACATGAAACACCGGGTACTTGTCTCCACTCTGTTGGGTTTTGGTATGTCAGTTCTCGCTGGAGCTACTAAGGAAATTTACGATGCTCAAAATCCAAAAACTCATACCGCGGATATAAATGATTTTCTGGCGACTGCAGCTGGTGGGGCCATCGGAACTCTGACACTAAAATTTGATATCGATAAAGCTTTGTATAAAAAATATTAACCTATGACTCACATTAACGAGTCAAACCAACGGAGAAAAAAATGAAAAATGGATTACTCTCACTCACTCTTGGTCTTCTTTGCGCTCAAGGAGTACAGGCGAGCTGCTCTGACATTATTAAGGCCGAACTCTCTCAAAGAGAGCTCATCTCAAAAGCGGCGACCAGCGATCTCGTCAAATCGACCATCGTTTCAGTTCCAGCAGCGGCTCTCTTTTTACCTGCAGGAGTGGTCTTTGAAGCAACTGCGATCACTTTTAAGGGAATTGCGATGTTCAAAGTCGCAAATGCCAAGAAGAAGCTTGCACTTTATACAGAGGCTTCCAATGGTGGTGGACGCGAAACAAAACGTTTGCTAAGAAAGCTCAAGCGTCAGCACCCAAATTCAGAAATTAGCTACGAAGAGCTGTTAGTTGAGATTCAAGCCGCCGATGAACAAGAGCTAGGTTGTGCACCTGGAACTGTTCCAAGCAACAAGCAGATCATCAGCATCATCGATACTCGTGATGCCCAAGAATAATTAACTTCATCAAAGACCCAGCTTAAAACCTGGGTCTTTATTTAAAGAAAAGAATGTGTATGAAAAAATCCCTGTATGTCACTTCCCTTCTTACTCTAAACTTTTTGCTGTCAACGACTGGGCTGTTTGCCTGCCCCATTCAGGCCAATCAGTCTCACTCCAAGCAAGCAACTGAATTGAACCTTGAGGGAGAAACCTCCAGTGTAACTGAGAATGACTTTGATCGGCTGGTTGAAATCGCCTCAGAAAGCTATACTGGCATTTTTAAACGACAAGGGCTGAAACTTAAAATTGATGCTAGCTGGAAAGACAACACCCAAAATGCCTACTCAGATCAATCAGGTCAGAATCGTTATATCTATCTGTTTGGTGGCTATGCTCGCCATCCTTTGATGGATAAGGACACTTACCTCTCTGTCATTTGCCATGAACTCGGCCATCACCTGGGAGGATTTCCTAGAGAAGAGGGTTCGACCTGGGCCTCGGCTGAAGGAGAAGCTGATTATTTTTCCACTCTTAAATGTATGAAATATCTCCTTAAAGATGATCCAGAGAATGAAAGGATAGCTCTTTCCCTTGATCTTCCTGAAGAGGTAAAAAATCTTTGTCGAAATCAACATCCAATGAGCAATGATTACTACATTTGTCTTCGCTCATCTAAAGCCGCAGAAACCTACGGAAAAATTAATGCTTCACTAGCGACTCCTGATAGCACAGTTGAGATCTCGCTTCTCACACCAGTCACCAAGAGAGTACACTCAACCAATTTGACTTATCCGATGCCCCAATGTCGTGTGGACACAAAATTTCAAGGGGCCCTTTGTAACGCCTCCATTGACATCCCTATGGGCTATCAGGATGAAAATAAAGGTGCCTGTAGTCTTAAGAACGGTAATCCGATTGGGGCCAGACCTGAATGTTGGTTTGCGCAAAAATATTAAACTGCCCGACTATAATGGTGTTAAAGACTTTCTGAGAAGTTCCTGGTTATAGTAGCAAATAAAAATATCTAGGTGATCTTTTAGTCGTCTCGGATCCTTGGTCGTACACCACGTTTTTCTGATCAGACGATTTATATTCGCCCTCAGCATGGCACATGTATGGTTCACTATAAAGAGTGGGTCGAAGTGAACTTTTTTAAGCTCGCCCTGTCCAGCAATACAACCTCGCTCACTTTTAAACTGCAGGTGCTTTGCCCTCGGGAGATACGCAGAAATAAATCCCGGATAGCGCTGATGTTCGTCAGACTTAATCAAAACTTCGCTCGAAACAAGCGGTGTGATTCGTTGAAAAAGTCGTGTGAGCCCTAAAAAATGCTCATCATCTCGGTATCCATATTTTTTAACCGCCAAACGAGAAAGATGTCCAAAGGCTGGAATCCTAGAGACCTCCGCTCCCAAAATCAGCCGCCGATCCTCATCCACTGCGATCGATACCGAAAGTGGTTTGAGTTTGGAATTTTCTTTTGTGATGAGATCATCCAATTGCATGTTAAAAATTCTCCCCCGAAACTTCTCAACGTATTTTTGATTAAGTCTTCGGGACTTTTGTGCCAAAAGAGGAAACTTGCGCTCCACTGTTCGCCGATGAACCTTTAGCAAGATCGCCGATCGGCGCTGAGACATACCGCTTGCAAGAAATCTGAGAAGCGGTAAATTCACTCGTCGCTTTTTCTGACGATACCATTCAGAAAATGTTGCGTGAGAAAATCGCTTCCCGCAAGTTTTGCAGCGAAATCGTTGAATGATTTTGGAGTCATCCCCCCGTCGAAAGGTGCCATCACGAATGGTCAAGAAGGGAAATGCGCAAAGTTTGTTAGGGCATGATCTGTTCATGCAGTAGCGACTGAAAATGATGGGCCAAAAGTAGTATGCATAAGTTAGAGAAAATTAAAGTTCTTGGGAGCGTGGCAAAAATTAAATTACCGGGTGTTACTGAAAAGTTTCCTTAGCAGTAACACCATTTTGGTCGGGCAGTTTAGGTTGGGCAGTTTAGATTGGCAGTTTGGAAGTAGGGTTCGCTCAGCGCTTTTTTGTAGGAATCTTAATCGTCAATCCCACATCATATCGATTACTCTGCCCAAATGAAGCTCGAGTAAACCAATTAACATTTCCTTGCTTATCAATTTTTCCGCCAATCTGAGCAGAAAGTCTCGATCCATAAGTATAAAAACTTGTAAGCTGGCCTGACTGCAAAGGAATATTCTCATTCACATTTGAGTAATAGAGTTTTAAGTTGACCCGGTTGTCATATTTGTTCACAAGATCTTTGAGCACATCAAACTCCGTGCCTATTTCATAACTCATAAGATTGCGATGAACATCATAGAGTGAATCTGCAAAAATTTTAAAGACTTTATCACCTAAAACTTTCAAGTCTATTTTTAGGTCTTCTCTCAAAAAAACATCACCATTATAAACATCTACGGCGGTTTGGGTCATGATATTTTCAAAAACCTTTTTATCTAATTCTATCTCGATGAAGTTTGCCTCAAAACTCCGCTTAAAGGCATCCGGTTGCTTGAAACTTCCAAGACTACCGGCAGTCACTTTGAAATCCCCAATTTGAGTTTTCGTATTGACCCTAATACCATCTATCCAACCTGTTGGAGCAAGACCACCAGATCCAACTGTCGTAATTGGTGAAAGAGCACC
>CANFNX010000036.1 GCA_947448495.1 Bacteriovoracaceae bacterium
ACTCAGGACTCATCACATTCCCATCAGCATTATAGATTTTTTCTTTAAAAACAAATGATCTATCCCCATTGACCCTGGCAGCAATTTGTAATGAGCTAAAATTTGGATCAGTTGACTTTAAGTGTGTAATTAATTCAACTCTTTGACCAGGAGGGAGAAGTTCAAGGACCTGAGCACTGGTCATTACCTTCCCCGTTTTTCGATCATAAATTTTTCCATTTACCGCAAAAACTTTCTCGTCTTTAAGGATCGCATCTGCCATCGCTCTCTGAAAATCCGGCCCAAAACCTTTCCAGTTTTCTGCACTTCTTCCCTTTTTATCTTTAACAATAATATCAACTGGATTTTCGACATAAAGTCCTGTTCCGGACGAGTAGTAACTCGTCACGGATGAAACCGGTGTCACCTTTGATTTAGTCCCAATAACGGTCACTCGTTTTTCATGTACAGATGGTGAACTTTGACTTTTGTGAGCCTCTGAGACCGGGGTCGCTTTTTGAAAAGTTTTGAGCCAAATCTCTCCGTAGGTTAACTTATCCAAAATAATGTCATCACTCAGAAGTTTGTCTTCTAAACTTGCCCAAAAGATCTTTTGTATCGCTTCAGACTGATTAAAAATTTCATCAAAGTCGAGTTTTGTACAGAGTGTTTCGTCCACGCATTGAGAGGGTACTTCAAGTTGCTTCACAAAATCGGAAATACGCTTCTGCATACCTCTAATAGTTTTCTCTAATCCTTGTAGCTGATACTCAATGTTTAAGGCCTCTTCAGTTCCATTTTTTGACGTTTTATAGGAAGCATTAACAAGAGTTGCAAAGTTCAACATGCCCTCAGGAGATTTACGCGCCAGCATTCGTGAATCATATTTTTCAGTGTTTGAATTTTTCTTTTCAAACTTTGCTAATGTGTGAAGAAGCTTTAAATCGGAAGCATTTAATACAAATGGGGAGGTTCCTTCACCAAACTCATGGGAGAGCACTTCTTTTAAATAGGGAGCGATATCGGCCAGAGTTGTTCTTGAAAGGGGCTCGGATTCAAAGGAATTCCTGGCCTTGATAAATTCTGGATCTTGATTGGTATATTTTTCATCTAAGAGTGTTAGGATTGTTCGCTCAACATTTTCTAATTTCTCAGTCTGATCCGTTTTTTGAGCTTTGAGGTATGCCCAAGCTAATCGATGAAGGGTTAAGTCCCCCTGAAGCTTGAGAAAATCGGCGGCTTGCTCTTTAGAGACCTTCTCAGAAAAAAGGGTTTTGAGAGCACTTTGGCACTCTAAGCTTGGTTCACTAAAAGCGAGACCTGGAATTAATAAAATAACGACCAGCAGGAGACGGATTACCATACCTGACTTGTCGGTTAGTTGAGGCAGGGACTTAAGTTATTCCTTTGGATCCATAGCATCTCGGACGCCTTCGCCAATAAGTGAGAGCATAGTAAGGGTTAAAAACAAGGCAAGTGATGGATATATGGCAAGCCACCAGCCTTCTGTGAAATGCTTTTGAGCCTGGTTTAAAAGCTCTCCCCAACTAGGCGTCGGAGGGGTCAAACCAAACCCAAGATAGTCTAAGCTCGCGAGTGCCGTAATATTTCCTGCAATCACAAAGGGTGAAAAAGTGATAATGGGCGAAAGTGAATTGGGTAGTAGGTGTTTAAAAAAGATTCTTGTATGGCCGGCCCCTAACGCTCTCGCAGCTTCAATAAATTCTTTCTTTCTATTTTTAAGATACTCCCCTCGGACATAGTAGCTAATCCCAATCCAGCCAAAAAGACTGGAAAGAATCACCAACAAAATCAACGTCGGTTTAAAGATAGAGATGATGATAATCAAAAGAAAGAACTGAGGAACAGTTGAAAGAATTTCAACGATACGCTGGCCCCAAAAGTCCGTTCGGCCACCAAAGTAGCCCATGATTCCACCCAGAATGGTCCCAACGACAAAAGTGAGAAGCCATACAAGAAAGGCAAAGGTAATGGAGTATCGCAGACCATAAAGAAGTCGCGTGAGGATATCTCGTCCTCGATCATCTGTTCCCATCCAGTTTTCAGAAGTTGGCTCTGATGGATAAGACTCTACCTCTTTATTCGACTCAAAGGGGTCCCATTGAATAACAGGCCACAGAGCAAAATCACCACGCTCAGAATCAAGTTCTAAATTGTGATAATCCACAATCAACCCTTTTTCATCTCCAAAAGAACTGGGGTGATAATCTTTTAAAACAGGAAAATAGATATTTTGGTTAAATTTCAGTACGAGGGGCCTACTATTTGCCCAAAATTCGGCAGAAAAACTCAATAGACATGCCAGCCCCATCAACCAACAGGAGATAACAGCGAGCTTACGAGATTTAAAGCGCCGCCATTTTTTTAAAGTATCGTCATTTTCAATAAATTTTTCGATCATGTAAAATCAATCCTTGGATCTACTAAAACATACGCAAAATCCGAAAGGATATTCCCTAAAAGAAAAAGACCGCTTTGGATAAAAACAAGGCCCATAATCACGTTATAGTCACGTGACAAAATACTTTTATAACTAAGAAGACCGATTCCATCGAGCTGGAAAATCGTTTCTAACAACACAGATCCAGCAAAGAAAACCGAAAGAAATCCACCCAACCCTGTAACGATGGGAATGAGGGCATTGCGAAGGGCATGCTTCATATAAACAACTTTCTCATCAACGCCTTTGGCCCTCGCTGTGCGAATGTAATCTTTTTTAATTTCCTCAATCAAAGAATTTTTCATCAAAATAGTCAGTGAAGTGAAAGATCCAATGGTGTAGCAAATGAGTGGTAAAGTGAAATGATGGACTCGATCAACAAACTGCTCCCAGTGACTAAGCTCATCAAAGGCTTCAGATTGAATGCCCCCGATAGGGAAAATCTCCCAAAAACTTCCGCCTGAAAAAACCACAATGAGCAAAATCGCGAGCATAAAAGAAGGAATCGAATAAAAAACAAAGAGGATAAAACTTGAGGCAACATCAAAAGTAGTGCCGTGTTTAATTGCTTTCACCACTCCTAAGGGAACTGAGATGATATAACTGATGATGAGCGAGATAATTCCAAACTGGAGTGAAACAGGGAATTTACTCACGATCACATCTAAGACCGGCTCTTCATAAGTAAAACTCTCACCAAAATTCAAGGTCGCAATATTCTTTAACCATAAAAAATAGCGCTCATAGAGAGGCTTATCAAATCCATACTGCTTTTTGAGTGCTTCCATAATTTCATTGGAAACACCTTGCTCAGACCCTCGATTCACGTTACCACTTTGAGCCCCACCACCATCACCTGCTCCAAATCTCATTTGCTGGATTTTTTGCTCGATCGGTCCTCCTGGGGCCATGTTAATGATGGCAAAGACCACAATCGTAACACCAATGAGGGTCGGAATAAGAATAGCTAATCGACGAAAAAAATATTTAAGCATTTTATTTTAATGTCCAAAATTTCTGGCCAATACCGTAATTATAAGTGTCTTTCATCTTGTGCACGCGCTTGGTATGGGCATAAAGTGAATATTTGCTATTAAAGAAAAAGATATAAGGATAGTCAGCTGATATCAGCTCATGAACTTTCTTTAAAATCGGAATGCGTTTTTCTTTTTCATAAATTTTACGTGATTGATCTATAAGCTGATCCACTTGCTTGTTGGAATAGCTGATAAAGTTTGATCCAGTTCCAGCAATCGAAGAGGAATGCCAAATTTGCTTTGGATCCCAGTCTACTCCCCCGCCGGCCCACGCCAATCGAACAGCATCAAAATTACGCTCATCAATAAGCTTGATAAACGAGTTCCATTCGACATTCTTGATATTAATTTCAACTCCGGCCTTACTCGCATCCTCTTTAAAAACTGTGAGGTACTTCATCATGTCTTGAATCGGCTCAAGAATTGTGAATGAAAGTTCTGTTTTTTTACCATTAATGACTTTATCCAAGATTCCATTTTTATCGGAATCTTTCCAACCCGCAGCAGTCAAGATTTTCAAGGCTCCCTGAGTATCAAAAGGAACGGCTTTCACATCAGGATTGGCATAATCAGATTGAACATAAACTGGGCCAGTAGCGGCTTCTGAAAGATTGTACTCAAATTTATCCTGCATGAGAGGTCGGTTAAAGAGCATGCTTAGAGCTTTTCTCACTTGAACATCTTTGAGAATAGCATTTTTAAAATTAAATCCTATGAAGCTAAAGCCTTTTGGAGTTTTATTCTCTGTTTTAACTTTGACGACTTTTTCTTCCCAGATAGCACCAACTGTTTTTTTGACAAATCCATCAGGACGCAATCCAAGAAAGTCGATATCCCCTTTTTTAAGTAATTCTAAAGAGACATTTTCCTCTGCCGAAAATTTTAAGACAACCTTAGGTATAGTCCATGTTTGCTTCTCTGATTCAACAGTCAGACCCCACCAATTAGGATTTTTAACTAAGATAATCTTTTGACCCTTATCGTACTTGGCGAACATATACGGACCAGTTCCCACAAGGATTTTACCAAAATCTTTCTTGTTTTCCGGATTACCGTAAAAATGCTTCGGAAGAATTGGCATTTCTGCGCACACATCAAAATTTTGAAAGTAATCATCTTTAACAACAAATCGAACATTGTACTTATCAATGACTTGCACTTCTTTAACAGCTTCGTAGTATGAGCGCATTTGAATGGCTTTATATTCTTCCGTGAAAATCACATCATAAGAAAATTTAACATCTTCCGCAGTAACCTCTTTACCATCATGCCATTTGATACCTTCTCTCAATTTAAAATCAAAGGTTCTTTTATCTTCAGAGATTTTCCACTCGGCAGCCAGAGCAGGTTTCCACTCATAAGTGTCCACATCATGATCTAAAAGGCCTTCAAAGAGATAACCATGAACTGAGGAAGAGTAAGCGTCAACCGCTGAAAGCGGACTGAGCGTTGTTGGCTCTCCTCCAATATTTAGATAAATAGATTGAGATGATTTCTTATTTTTGCCTTGGCAAGAGAGCAAGGCCACGATGAGTGTAAAAAGCACAAGCTTCATGCTTGTTGAGGACATATGAACTCCTTAATTTACTTCTTAAAATAAAGCGCAGGGTCGAGTGACCAACGGTCTAATTTTAAATTCTGATCTTCTACTTTATATGTTTCTAATTTCGTATCTATTTCATTAACACGGGCTTCCGCATTTTTAAATTCTGTGAATGAACGAGCTTTATCTTCTTCAACATTCGCCAATTCTTTCTGCCATTCGATTTCAAGTTTCTGTCTCAATATTTCGTATCGTTTATTAACTGCATCTACCTTCTCAACATACCCGTCGAGATCTCGACGATGGCGTTCCTTTTTGGCGTTCATCGCCAGACGCTTCTTAAGGAGAATTTCAACTAACTCCTTGGCAATTTTTGTTGTCTGTTCAAAATCTGAACTCTGAAAGTTGAGATAAGTTCCAGTCGTAAAGTGAACTCTGCGAATACATGTTTCAAAGTCTGGAACGCGTATCAAAAAATAGTCATTTGTTCGGCCTTCAATAACTCCAGTACAGCGCTGATCGATATGAGTTTCATTCCAAAACTCAACTCTATCTTTTCGATTCAAAAATTTAATATTAGAAAAATCTGTTCTGATCCTTATGAGTTTTCCCGATGCATTCACCCGCGAAATTCGACCAGAGAATATCGTTTCATTTTCATCTTTTATCGATTCGGTGGACTGACTCCACACCCATGAGGATGAGACAAAAATAATGAAGATTATTAGGGCTTTAGACATATCTTTTATTATGCCATGGAGTGAAATTTTTGGAAGAAAACCAGTGAAAAAAGCCAAATTTAATAAACAGAGAGAAGAAGTAGGCTATTCTTTCTTAAGGATGATACTTGACCGAAATTCTTTTTCATGGAGAGGTTCTTCATATTTTAAAATGCGCATACCGGGAAATAATTTTATTAACTCCTGCTCACGCAAGTAGTTGTCATCGTCTCCATTGCGCTTTTTGGGTTGCTTGTCACGCTCTCTAAAAGTATGCGCCTCATAAATTAAAACGCCACCAGGTTTAAGCCAGCTTTTGATTTTTTCTACCATCGATCGGTCAACCCAATAAAAACATATGATCGCATCATAAGATCCAGTCGGGATCTTATAATCTTTTAATGAGGCAACAACACCTTTAATTTTCACTCCAAATTCCTGCGCTAGAAGATAGGATTTTTTCACGGCTACTGAACTCAGATCTACCCCTGTTACTTTGTAACCTTTTTGCGCCAGAAAAACGGCATTGCGGCCTTCCCCCATCCCCATATCGAGAACTGTGCCTTCAAATGGAATGTACTGATAATTTTCCGCTAAAAATTGAGCAGGTGATTTTCCAAAGATAAATGTTGGTCGCGCGTATCTCTGATCCCACTGAGACTTAGAATCTTGAGAAACCTTAATGCCTGACAATTGCTGAAAGCGACTACCTGAAATAGGTTCTCGAGCATATGCGGACAAAATGAGAAGTAGAAAAAAAAAGAGTTTCATGAGTCTTGAGATTTATCATCTTCAAAAGAAATTGAAAAGTCCTCTGACTCGGGCTGATCGATAAAGAGAACCTTATCTGAACTTGCCTCTCCCTCAATGCCAAGTTCTGCATCAAGGTAGAGATTCAATGTTGCGAGGAGTTTTTCCATTCTTCTTATTTTACGATCAACAAAGTCTTCAACCGTATTAGGCATATCTTCAGTTTGAAAGAGGTACCATTTCATTTCTTCAACGGGAGTATAAAACTGATCTAGGGTCGTAATGAGTTCAGTGCTGCAATGGATAAGATTCTCTAGAGATGTTTGCTCGTAGCGATTATCGAATATCATCGGAAAATGCTCCCGAGTTCTTCTGAGAGCGAAAATTTCCAGATACTCTGATTTTCTTGTTTTGATTCGATTGAAAACATTATTGGCATCAATCTTTAATAGCATGAGGACTCTTTGAGTCAATTCATCATTGCGACTTTTCATGCGGCTCCAGATTCTAAAGTGGCCCTTCTTCCACCAGGCCAGACAGTTTTCTGCTCTTTTTTTGTCGTATAGTATTGTGCCACTTTTTGAACTAATTCATGAGCATTCATCGGATATTTTAAGAAGAAATAATTTCTAAAAAGCGCCAGAGATTTCTGATCATTAAGTTTGGAGAAGCTGGAAGCTTGAAGAAAAGTGATCCTCTTCGATTTTAAAATGTATTTTAGATAGCCTCGGATCCGCTCATTATAAAGTTTATATTCTTTTGAGTCAGAGATAGAACACAAAACAATCATGTGCTCTTGTGAGCTTGTGGACATGAGCATTTGAAGTTGGTCTAATCGTACCGGTACAAGCACATAACCAATACGTCTAAAGTGACGATCATAGGTATGAAATGCCTTTGGCAGTGATTCATCTAGTGTGAGGTAAAAAATAAAGGGTGGTGTTTTTTCTGTGTCATTCATAACCCCCTTATCGGAGATTAGCGCCGGCCCTTGAACCGACTTAATATCTTTCTGACAAAACTAATCAAGATTCCACCGAGAACAGAGAAAAGCGCATTGAAATTGAGTCCTGCATTCATCTGACTCACTGGTCCTACTGTTCCACAACTTAGAGGCTGAGGTTGAGACTTGTCAGAGGTATAGGCCAGCGGAGAGACATAACGAGTGACTTGACGTTGGTTAGTTTGAGAATAGACATCTTGCATACCGTAGAGATCATCTGAATTAAGTCCCGTATACCACATCTGAAGAGTGGGCGCCATGATGGCTTCAGAGACTTCTGAGTGATCAAGACCCATGGTATGGCCTAATTCGTGTGTAAGTGTTGTTCTTAAATAGGTCTGATTTTGATTAAGGGCATGACCACCATTAATGACTATTTCAGTGTGAGCAAAGTAAGGACCATTTGTGTAGCGAATAGCAACTGCCAGAACACTATTAGGATCCATTCTGGTTTCAGCTGCAAAATTGGTAGACCAACGAATGATGTTTTTACTTCCAGTCCCAAGGAAATCCCATAGAGAAAGCCCTGTGTTGGATTGCCAATCTTGAATGGCAGCTCGCCCCAAAGACTCCAAGGTCGCTTTACGGGTAGGATCATTTTCAACGACCATAATAGAAATGGGTAAGCTCGACCAATAAAAACCATTCTGGAAATCTGAAGTGATTCTATAACTCCATGCCGAAGTCGTAATACAAAAAATAAAAATCCATTTTATCCACATAGTTTTCATCCTGAAAAACCAAAGAGGTTAGATTTTTTCGACCCAGCACACATGACCGTTTCGAATTTGGACGCGATAATCTTCACCGCGAATCATTTCAAAGGGCCCATGTTCCAACATTTCAATCGCCACCTGATCTTGAACATCACCTTTGATCGTATGGAAATTTTTGAAGATCACCGTATGAGTGGAGAAAGCACTTCCTGTGCCTACACCCTCAAGAATGTCTTGAACTTTGCCTTCGAACTGAACGGGACAATCCATTTGTCCAACAGTCACAGTCGCAAAAGAAAAGATCGAACAAAAAAATACCATCAAAAGAAAAGGCATGCCTGTCTCCTTGGCATCGTCAATTGAGCATCCTTGCTCAACGTTCTTGAAGTTATGATTGCATGGATTGTGCCAACGGCGAATGTGGAGAAAATGACCTAGTTCTAAGGGTAAGCAGACTGGTCAGGGACAAAAGGTAACTAGTTGAAGCCTCAGAGAAAAAAAAAGGGCACCACGAAGGTGCCCTTATGAGTCAGAATCGCACTAGGCAAAAATTACATCATGCCGCCCATGCCACCCATACCGCCCATTCCGCCCATTCCTGGTGCGCCATGAGCATGATCATCTTTCTTAGGAAGATCAGCGATCATGGTTTCAGTAGTCAGCATAAGGCCAGCAACCGATGCAGCATTTTGTAAAGCAGAACGAGTCACTTTAGTTGGATCGATGATTCCAGCTTTCACTAGATCTTCGAATTTATCATCACGAGCATTGTAACCAAATGAAGCATTTTTAGATTCAATGATCTTGTTCACAACAACAGCACCATCAACACCTGCGTTGAAAACGATCTGACGGATTGGCTCTTCGATCGCACGCTTAATGATTTTGATACCAGCTGTTTGCTCTTCGTTAGCGCCTTTAAGGCCTTCAAGAACTGAACCAGCATGAAGAAGAGCAGCACCACCACCAACAATGATACCTTCTTCAACAGCAGCGCGAGTTGCATTGAGAGCATCCTCAACACGGTCTTTTTTCTCTTTCATTTCCGCTTCAGTTGGAGCACCAACGCGAATCACGGCAACACCGCCAGCAAGTTTTGCTAAACGCTCTTGTAGTTTTTCTTTGTCGTAATCAGAAGTTGTTTCAGCAATTTGAGCACGGATAGCAGAAACTCTTGCTTCAACATCTTTTTTGTTACCAGCACCATCAACGATCACAGTGATTTCTTTGTCGATGTTGATTTTTTTACAAGTCCCAAGATCTTTTAATGTTGCTGTTTCAAGAGACATACCAAGCTCTTCAGAGATCACTTGGCCACCTGTAAGAGTCGCGATGTCTTTAAGCATCTCTTTTCTTCTGTCACCAAAACCAGGAGCTTTAACAGCAGCAACGTTAAGAGTCCCACGAAGTTTATTCACAACAAGAGTTGTCAGGGCTTCACCTTCAACATCTTCAGCAAGAATAACAAGTGGTTTACCTGTTTGAACGACTTTCTCAAGTGTAGGAAGAAGCTCTTTCATAGAAGAGATTTTCTTATCAGTAATGAGAATAAATGGATTTTCAAAAGTTGCTTCCATTTTCTCAGCATTCGTTACGAAATAGGGAGACACGTAACCACGGTCAAATTGCATCCCTTCAACAACGTCTAGTGATGTTTCAGCCGTTTTTGACTCTTCAATTGTAATCACGCCCTCTTTACCTACTTTAGACATAGCTTCAGAGATAAGTTTTCCAATTTCTGAATCGTTGTTGGCAGAAATTGTTCCAACGTTCGCAATTTCTTCCGTTGTATCAATTTTCTTCGACATTGATTTAAGTTTTTCAATCACTTTCGCAGTCGCTAGATCAATCCCGCGCTTAAGGTCCATTGGGTTGTGGCCAGCAGCTACAAGCTTAACACCTTCACGGTAAACGGCTTGAGCAAGAACTGTTGCAGTTGTTGTACCGTCACCAGCATCTTCATTTGTTTTTTGAGCAACTTCTTTAACAAGTTGAGCACCCATGTTTTCAAAGGCATTTTCAAGTTCAATTTCTTTAGCAACTGAAACACCATCTTTAGTAATTGATGGGGCTCCGAATGATTTTTGAATGACAACATTACGACCTTTAGGTCCAAGTGTTACTTTCACAGCGTTAGCTAGAGCGTTGACTCCAGCGAGGATAGAGTTACGAGCAGATTCAGAGTACTTTAATTCTTTAGCCGACATATTGATCTCCCTTTAGGATATAAATTGATTTATTGAAGAATTCCAAGGATTTCATCTTCTTTCATGATGATGTAGTTTTCGCCACCAACTTTCACTTCTGTTCCGGAATATTTTCCGAAAAGAACCTTATCACCTTTTTTTACGTCCAAAGCCTTTACTGTGCCGTCATTTAATCGATAGCCAGTACCAACAGCTACAACTTCACCTTGAGCAGGCTTTTCTTTGTGATTATCTGGAATGATAATCCCACCGGCAGTTTTAGTTTCTTCTTCAACTCTCTTGATGAGAACGCGGTCTTGAAGTGGTTTCACAGTCATAAATCCTCCTAATAGATAGTCTTTTTGCAAAGCAATATTAAATAACTCAACTTAATCGTTTTTTGCTCCCTAAAGGTAATACCGATTGGGCCAGTGTCAAGGTTAGGCCCTAAATTAATCTCTCTCACTATAGAGCCTTTATATTTAGCTGGGGATAGGTATTGAAAAAATGAGCTATACCTACCATTTTTTAGACACCACCTTCTATAGCGAAAAAAATTCCATCCTGACTAACAATATCAGTGACTTGAAATCTTCAAGTTCCCCTTAGAAACACCCGATGAGGATTCAAGGTACAATTTAACTAAGCATGTCTCAAGGATGGGAATGATGCTCTCGATCTTAAAAAAACGTCTATGTCCTCTTGTTTCTCTGGCCATCGCTTTTGGTTGTGGCAAAAAGATTAATGATCCTGCCAGTGCGCCTGTGATCAACCACTCGGCCCAGATGCAAGAACTTCCCTCTACTCTTACCCTCGAAGTCAATAGTGCCAACTCCACAGAGACCAGCTATTTGCTACAAAGAAATGCATGGTTCAAATTGCCATCGCACCTGATTGCCAAAAACGCCAGTGCTGTGGGTAAGACTGTGAAGGTTTACTATAATCTTGATACGAACAACCATTATGAATTTCATTGTCTCTACAGTTCATCTGTTCAAGCTGCCGAGCTTTCTTTCGATAAATGTCAAACAAGTGATGATGTCACAATCATTTCAAACGTCGACGATTTAGAAAAGATGGATTTCCCGATGGATAAGGGCACCTCCATCAAAATGCAAATCCTCAACCAAGCCGGAAACAAAATCAAAATAGATTCATCTTATATTGTAGATTGGAAATAACTTTTAATTAATCATCTGAATTTGAAGCTGGTTTACGATCGCCAGTGCTTGGTTGATGAATGCGACCAAGTTCGGCTTTATAAGAAGGATTCAGAGTTTCAAACTTTTGTGAATTGACTAAGTAACGATACCCCTCAGTAAAATTAAGATCAGCACTTTTTAAGAGGACTAAGTAGTAATCATCGCTACTGATCTTGGAAACATTCTCATTGTAATAGGCCTTAAAAAGATCAAAGTTTTTAGACTCAGATAGATAAATCAGGGTTCGTCCGGGATCTGCTCCCTGTGAAAGATAATAATCAATCAATAGAGGATTCTGTTTTTTAACGATGTAATACATCAAGCTTCTGCCAACCATGAAAGGCTTGGTATTTATTTTTTCAGCTATTCTTTTATCTTTTATAATACTTTGAGGGTCATTTTCCTGAATGAAATAAACTAACTCTCCACCTTGATTCACCTGATAACCTATCCACGCCATGATCATGATAAACGACCCCGAAAGTGGAGCCGAAACTCTCCAGTTAAGTAAAACACTGAAGGAGGATCTGATTTTTTGAGGAGCCGATACATAGTGGTTATAAGGCAGTCCAAAAGCTATTTTTCTCTCAAGAGAATCAAATCGCTCTTCTAGCGAGGGATGAGTCTTGAAGTATTTTACCAACCACGAAAAAATAACATTTTGTCTTTTAACCTTTTTTGTTTTGGCTTTTAAATAATCTGGGATTTCTTCTGGGTGAGAAAGTTTATCCAGAGCGGATTTAAGTCCACTCAGGCTGGCCCCAATTTCAATAACAGCATAAGCATCAGCTTCATATTCATGGGATCTAATGACATCAAAAAAAAGTGAGTAATTAAAAAAAAGCCATCCTATACAAATCAGCGTGCACCAAATAGCGACCATGTGCTTATGAAGTCCCATGTCCTCACCATAATAGAGATGGAACAGGCCCAAAGTGAGAAGCATCAGAATTCCCATGCCAATAATCGATGTGATCAGGTTTTTTATTAACTCAATCACTCGCTTGTGAATATGTCGATTCGCGACATGGGCAAGTTCATGTGCGATAACGGCATCAAACTCTTCAAGAGTTAGCATGGTTCTAAGGTTTCTTCCAATAAACATGGTTTGGTTGGAAAATGTCAAAAGTTTAAGTCCAACGACAAAAGCATTTTTGATATCGGCCTCTATCCACTTGACCCGCAACTTGGGGGCCCCTATTTGGCCCAGGCGTTTCTGAATGATTTGGAGATATTCTGGCTCAACAATTTCTCGATTAGGCAATAACTTCAAAAGAATAATAACCGTCACAGCAATCGTTAAAACAGAAATAAAAATAATATTGGTAAAGAACTCAACAAACCAAAGACTATCACCCCTCACCAATTGGTTTTCATCTTGGAAGGTCCAATGAATGAGAGAATAAACCACGACAGGGAGAATAATTAATCCAAAACTCACACGGAATTGCTTAATTAAATTCTTATTAAAATGTTCTCTTAGTTTGAGCTGTGTATTGGTCTCTAGGTATTTTAAAAAATATTGGTAAATCCAAAGTCCAAAACCGGTGAGTGCAATGTAAACCATCGCAAAACCTATCAGTCCCATCGCGAAAGCTTTTTCAGAGATGAGATGAGCAATGATGATCCCTAAAAAAGCTTCGAATATGAAGATATGGAAGTGATGACTTAATATCATCTCTCGATGTTGATCACTGGCCGCCGTTAAAAGTGAGTCAAGCACTAGGGTCTTCTCTTTTGAGAATTTCCAAATGTTATAAAGGATGGCAATCACAAGGAAAAAAGCATAAATCATCTAACTTATCTCCTTGGACTTTATCGGTATTTAAGGTAAGAAATATTAATCAAAATTCCTTTAAGGAGATGGCTTATGTCAGGTACTCACATGACTCTTGTAGACTTCTACGAACACCATAAGAAACTCGCTGCTAACGAGGTGATTTTAGATGTTCGACGAGCTGATGAATTTGCGGAAGGCCATATTGAAAACGCCCTCAATATCCCACTCGATCAGCTGCCAAATCGATTAAATGATCTCCAGAAATTTAAGACCATCTATATTCACTGCAAGCGTGGCGGACGGGCCAAGACGGCCTATGATTTGTTAACACAAATGGGTGTTAACAATTTAGTCTGCATCTCAGATGCTGGAATGGATCTTTGGATAGAAAAAGGTTATCCGTTCAAAAAATAACTAGAAGCAAACTTCCTCATGGTTCACCACTTGAACCATATCTGCGACATTGCCCAAAGAGCGATCGGCAAGCTTCGCTTTTACGCGAATAGGATATTTTAAAGTGGTGAGCCCTGTGCAATTAAATCCTAGCACTTTCTGATCAATCAACTGCATGGAATAGGTCACGAGCAAGGCATTTAATCGTTCTGTGGGCATCTCTTTTTGAAACTCTTTTACGCAAGAATCTTGGCACTGCTGAATATTTTTCTGATTAAAATGACTGAAAGATTCAAGTTCGAAAGTTTTAATGATAACGGGTGCTCTCTTATAAGAACCCGTTAATGGCGAATGAACACGAACTTCACAATCACAAGGAATGGACCAAGCGTTGAAGGTGAGAAAACTTGTTAAGACCAGTATGAATATCTTCATGCCAG
Organism: Bacteriovoracaceae bacterium; assembly: GCA_947448495.1. Taxonomy (GTDB): domain Bacteria; phylum Bdellovibrionota; class Bacteriovoracia; order Bacteriovoracales; family Bacteriovoracaceae; genus Peredibacter. Next base: position 14,210 of record CANFNX010000036.1, read on the forward strand.
ACTTATCGTCCAAGCGTCTAAAGATTTAAGATTTATTTCAAATCATACCAGTTATGGCCGGTGGCCATATTCACCTTGAGAGGAACGCTCAGGTTAACCGCTCCCTCCATTTGCTCTCGCACGAGTTCTTCCATGGCGGCCAGCTCGCTAGGTTCAACATCAAAAATCAATTCATCATGAACCTGCAGGATCATACGAGAAGAGTATTCTCGCTCTTCCATGATGGTCTGAATACGAATCATGGCAAGTTTGATGATATCGGCAGCAGTTCCCTGAATTGGGCTATTAATCGCCACCCGCTCTGCCATCGCTTTCATTTGTCGATTGGTGGACTTAATATCGGCCAGTAAACGCTTACGTCCAAAGAGAGTTTCAGCATAACCGGTTTGTTCAGCCGATTCCTTGAGCCCATCCAAGTAACTTTTCACTGAGGAAAACTTTTTAAAGTAACTTGTGATGTATTTTTTAGCTTCGCCTTGGGATATGTGCAGGGCCTGAGAGAGTCCAAAGCTTGTCTGTCCATACATAAGTCCAAAGTTGATAGCCTTCGCTCCACTTCGCATTTCTTTGGTGACTTTTTCAAGAGGAACTTCAAAAACTTCGGCAGCAGTCTGTTGATGAATGTCGCGGTCGTGATGAAAAGCTTCAAGCATATTTTTATCTTGGGAAAAGTGCGCCAATAGTCTTAATTCGACTTGGGAATAATCTGCCGACAATAACACTCGTCCCTTCGTTGGAATAAAACCCTTTCTCAGCTTTCTGCCATTTTCACTTCTTACAGGAATATTTTGTAAATTCGGATTATCTGATGATAACCGCCCAGTAGCGGCATAACTCGGTTGAAAGTGTGTGTGAATTTTTCCATCTTTAGGATTAATCATGAGTGGTAATGACTTCACATAGGTGCTGAGTAGTTTTTCAATTTCTCTATAGCCTAAAAGAAGTCCAGGAATAGGGCCGAGGTTTTGTGAAGCCAGCTCAGTTAAAACTTCGGCATCAGTGGAATAACCAGTCTTCGTTTTTTTAATAACTGGAAGTTTCATTTTTTCAAACAGTAACTCCCCGACTTGCTTCGGGGAGCGCAGATTCACTTTTTCGCCGGCTTCTTCAATCACTTGGGCTTCTATTGATTCAATTTGCTTAGAAAATTCGATCTCAATCTCTTTGAAGAAAGCGACGTCCAAGAAGACTCCCTCCAATTCCATGGCCGCCAGAACTTTGAGTAATGGAATATCCAGTTCATCATATGGTCTTTCGACTTCAAATTCGTGCATTCGCTCCCGCAGGATAGGATGAAGTTTTAAAATGGCCTGTGCCTTTTCACCCAAGGCACGTATGTCTTCTTCGCTCGTGCCACCAAAAAGATCAGCCTGTCCCTTAACCTCTTCAATCTTATGCCCTAAAAATTCTTCCGCAATAGTCATAAGATCATGACGAAATTCTGGATTGATGATGAAATGGGCCTGGGCCAGATCAAAATAAGAAAATGTAGGTTTTACTCCCGCTAAAAATGCCTGCTGCAGTAAGGGCTTCGTTTGAAAACAAACGACAAGGGTCTTTTGAGAATTGAGGATTTCAAAAAAATCTTTGGGATTGATATCTGTAAAGGAGAGATGCCCATTGACCTTTGATGTTGCGATCGCCACACCACTCCAAGTCACTAACTGATTCATTTCATCTGAACTTGTATGGGCAAGTCCAATCACTTCCGAGGACTCAATTTGCTTTTTGAATTCAGCAAGGGACCACGCATGTGTAGGCGTCACAATAGGATCGACGGGTTTAAGAATTGGTTTAATTTCGTTTTTAGATTCTCGAAAATCAGCAAGTTTTGAAAGCCAAGAACGAAAACCTAAGCGTTCTAAAAAGGCTTCGACATCAGTATTCACTCTTAATTTATAACGAACATCTTCGGATTTAAATTTTAACTCCAGATCCGTAACGATCTTGGCGAGATCCTTGGAGATAAGGGCCAGTTGCTTATGCTCTTGCAAAGCCGTCTGACAGCGCTTGTTTTTAATGTCACTCACATGATCGAGTATTTTTTCTAAGTTTCCAAAATCTTCCAGAAGCCCCTGGGCCCCTTTAGGCCCGATCCCCGGCACGCCTGGGATGTTATCCGATGAATCACCGATCAATGATAGGTAATCCACAATTTGCTCGGGATACACCCCCATTTTGTCCTTCACATCTTCACGCTCGTAAATTTTATCCTTCATGGTATCGAGCATTTTGATGGGGCCTCCAACAAACTGCATGAGGTCTTTATCGCCTGATGCGATTAGAATTTCATCAAAATCATTTTTCCATTGAAGGGCAACTGAACCAATAATGTCATCCGCTTCATAGCGAGGAATTCTGATCTCTGGAATCCCCAAAACATGTATCAACTCTTCCACGAGTGAAAATTGTGGAATGAGCTCATCAGGCGGCTCGCTTCTATTGGCCTTATACTCGGGATAAAGTTCTTTTCTAAAAGATCCCTCTTTTGTGTCCTTAGCGATAATAATGTGGGTCGGTTCATGCTTAAGAATCATGTTGTGGAACATGCTCAAAACTCCATACACTGCGTTCACTGGAGTGCCATCGGGGGCATGAAGAGGGCGAATGGCAAAAAAAGCACGAAAGATGAAATTCGAGACATCAATAATAATTAAACGTTTCATGTAATCCTATTGGGGAAGAGGTGTGCCATCAAACCATGTACTCTTTGGTTTGCGCAAATCTAATCTGGTTCCGTCGTTGGCAATGACAGTTGTATCCGCCATGAGGTCACCTAGGCGGTGCATCGATTTCTGCTTAAATAAAAAATAAACTTCCATCGCAGCCAATGGCAGGGCAAAGATAGCCGAAAAAATCCATCCCCAGTATGGGAAGATGAAAAAAAAGAGAGGCACAGTAAAAGGAAGGTTGCGAACAAAGGACTGCCAAGTTGAACAAGGGGAGCCATCAATGAGTGAGACCACTCCAAAACCCATGAATCTTTTCCCGATGGACTGGCCATCGTAAAGTGAATCCGAAATACAAAGATAAATGATCCCTAGAATGAGTCCCATAGGATAGTAAAAAACGGCCCCCAGAGTCACAAGCCCCACGTCAATCAATTTGGCCATTAATCTGTTGAGACGGGCCTGTCTAAGAGGTCCATCCCGAAAATCCTTTCGATTCATCACCGGTATTGTAACTAAAAAATCACCAGATGAACGGATTTTCCATCATTTCGGAGTTTTTTGATCAGGTGCTAAAAGGGATTCATCTTGTCGTTAAGAAATGCTTAAGTTAAAGTGAGTCGTTGATTTAAGAGGAGAATTTTATGGCCAATTTAACAAGTGTTACTTCTGCAAACTTCGAACAAGAAGTTATGAAATCTGATAAACCGGTCCTTGTGGATTTTTGGGCCGAATGGTGTGGTCCATGTAAAGCCCTGTCACCGGTTTTGGATGAAATCGCTAATGAAATGAATGGAAAAGCTAATGTTGTAAAGGTGAACGTTGATCAGGCGTCTGATCTTGCTCAAAAATACGGCATTCGCGGGATCCCTACATTGATTTTCTTCAAAAATGGTGAAGTCAAAAGCACACTCGTTGGAAATCAACCGAAAGCCGAAATCATTAAAAATATCACATCTCTTATTTAATTTTTTAGGGAAGGCCAACTTAGGTTGGCCTTTTTTTTATGACATACATCCAATCCTCACTACTCGAAGCTCAAAAAACTCTTAACATCTTTATTGAAGATCCAAAAAATCATGTTCTGATTGATCAAGCGATCCAGACATTTGTGGCATCGTTCAAAAATAAAGGTAGAGTTTTTAGTTGTGGGAACGGTGGATCAATGTGTGACTCGCTTCATTTTGCTGAAGAGCTGACTGGTCGCTACCGTAAAGATCGCGCTCCACTTCCGGCCACTGGTATTTCTGAAGCTGGCCATATCACTTGTATCGCCAATGACTTTGGCTTTGACCATATTTTTTCTCGCTTCGTTGAAGCTTGGGGACAAAATGGTGATACACTTCTGGCCATTTCCACGAGTGGAAATTCTGCCAACGTCATCAAAGCTGTTGAAGTCGCCAAGAGTAAGGGGATGAAAGTAGTCGGTCTTTTAGGCAAAGATGGTGGAAAGCTCAAGTCGATGGTGGATGTCCCTATCATCGTTGACTGCCCCATCACTGATCGTATTCAAGAAATTCATATTAAGTGCATTCATATTTTCATTGAAGGTATTGAACGCGCCCTCTTCCCTGAAAACTATTGATTAAAATAATCAGGTAGAAAGTTCTCCCTTCAAAAATTCTCCCGCCGATTTAAATGTGGTTTATAATGAATCATAAACCTTTATTTTTCCACGGAAGGGGAAACAGTTATGGAAATGATTCAATGGTTCATTAGATTCATCGTCGAGGGCGGAATCTTCATGTACGTTATTCTTGCAGTCTGGGCATTTGCTCTCGCAGTCGCTTTCGAAAGATTTAAAAAACTTTCTTATACCTATGATGTTGATGGGCCTTCATTCATGAATGAGCTTCAGCGCTACATTCTCTCGAATGACATTCAAGGAGCGATCCGAGTTTGTTCAGGTTCAACAGCTGCACTTCCAAAAGTTCTCAAGAGTGGACTCAAGCGTGCCAATCAGTCACCAGAGCAAGTTCAGAATGCCATTGATGCGACAGCGCTAGAAGTTATTCCTAAAATTGAAATGCGCCTTGGCTACCTTCAGTTGGCGGCGAACCTTTCAACTCTTTTTGGACTTCTTGGAACGATTCAAGGTCTGATCATGTCATTCTCGGCTGTATCAGCAGCGGATCCGACACAAAAAGGTGAAGTCCTTGCCAAAGGTATCGCCGTTGCGATGAACACAACGGCTCTTGGTCTTGGTGCTGCGATTACGATCATGATGGTGCATGCCTTCTTACTTTCTAAATCTGAGAAAATCGTCAATGAGATCGATGAATTTTCAGTCAAGTTACAGGATATCCTTGGTACTAAAAAAGCCATTGATGAATAAGGATCACCATGCTTAAGGTTCCTAGCTCGCGCAAAAGAAAGAAGCCTGATGAAAAACTTAATCTTGTTCCGATTATGGACTCGATCTTTATTTTCATTTTCTTCCTTCTAATGTCAGCGACATTTTTAAAGATTTATGAAATCGGAAGTGATGTGCCCCTCATTTCCGATGCTGAACCACCAAAAGATCAAAAAGATCCTCTTGCCCTAAGTTTAAAAATTGAAACCAATCAGATGACCCTCACAAGAGGTGTACCATCTCGACCAATTCAAACTTTTACTCGGCAGCCAGACGGTCAATTTAATCTTGAAGAACTTCACACTGTTCTGATTGGCCTTAAAAAGCAATATCTAACAGAAGATACGATTATCTTTGAGCCTCAAGGTGACCTCACTTATGAGGACATCGTGAAAGTCATGGATGCTGTCCGTAAATTAAATAAAACAGATGAAGCCATCTACCGCCTAAATAAAGAGGGTGTGGATGAAAAACTCAAAGAGCTATTCAGTAAAATTATTTTTGGAAATCTGACAAGCTAAAGGTATTTGTATGGCACGTGGAAAATCAATTAAAAGTCGCCGAGGAAGGAAAGGTGCTGGTGCGTTTGACATCGACATTACCTCTCTCTTAGATATTTTGACCATTCTGATGGTGTTCCTTCTTCAAAGTTACAACTCTTCAGGAGTTGTGATCAATGTTCCAAAAGAGATTGAGATTCCTCGATCAAATTCGGAAACGCTCAATAATTTTGGGGTGAATATCCAGGTTTCTAAAAGTCAGATTTGGATCGATGATAAAGAGATCATGAACGTTAATAATCTGCCAACTGATCAGATCTATGATGAGGGTGGGGCCAGAATTATTGCACTTTACAACGAGCTCGTTAAAATTAAAGAAACGATCAAGCAATCTGAGAAGCTCTCTCCAAAGGCCAAGCCCTTTTCTGGGGTTGCAAATCTCGTCGTCGATAAAACCATTAAGTATGAATATCTGAAGCGAGTCATGCATACATGTGCTCAGGCAGGATTTAAAGAATTCAAATTTGTTGTGCTCGCTGCAGGTAACTAACTAAACTGCCCGACTATATTGGTGTCAGCGTCTTTCGTAAAAGCTCCTGATTATAGAAATAAATAAAAATATCCAAGTGATCCTTGAGTCTTCGAGGATCCTTGGTTGTGCACCACGTTTTTCTCATAAGACGATTTACATTAGCTCGTAACATCGCACAGGTATGATTCACGATAAAAAGCGGATCGAACTGAACTTTTTTAAGCTCTCCTTGCCCAGCGATACAACCTCGCTCACTTTTAAATTGCTTATGTTTTGATTTAGGCAAATACGCCGAAATAAATCCTGGGTAGCGCTGGTGTTCGTCGGACTTTATGAGAACCTCAGGTGAAACCATCGGTATAAGTCGCTGAAAAAGTCGCGTGAGCCCCTGGAGCTGTTGATCCTCGCGATAACCATATTTTTTGATGGCAAGTTTTGAGAGACGTCCAAACGCTGGAATCTGTGAAACTTCGGCACCCAAGATAAGTCGCCTATCTTCATCGACAGCGATCGAAACCGAAAGTGGTTTGAGTTTGGAGTTTTCTTTAGTGATTAGATCATCCAGCTGCAAATTAAAAATTCGTCCTCGAAATTTGCGCAGATAACTTTCATTTAAATTGCGTGAACGTCTTGCAAGTAGTGGAAATTTTCGCTCTACCGTTCTTCTATTCACATTGAGCAAGATCGCCGCCCGTCGCTGGGAGACACCGGATGCCAAGAGCTTCAAAAGAGGTGTATTGATTCGTCTTTTTTTCTGTCTATAGAACTCAGAGAAGGTGGCGTGAGAAAATCTTTGTCCACAGGTTTTACAGCGAAAGCGTTGAATCATTTTTGAATCTTCGCCACGCCGAAAAGTCCCATCGCGGATTATAAATAATGGAAATGCACAAGATTTGTTGGGGCATGATCTGTTCATGCTTATCTGGATGGAAAATGGATGCCATTCTATTAGAATTTATCTTGCTGTATTTTTTGGATGTCAGTTGCAGTGCAGGGACAAAAGTAATGGTGTTACGGGGTCTTTTTCTTACCTCGTAACACCAATCAAAGTGGGCAGTTTTATATTTTTTTAGGATAGAAGTTCATAGGCTGTTTCACTTCAACAGTTCCTCCCCCCATCGGTTCAGGGAAAGTGATTCCTTTTAAAACACCGATCACGCACTGTTTGACGTCTTTTGGTAATCCAGAGCTGCTATCGACACCGGCCCCGGAGACGTGGCCAGAGGCTCCGATCGTGAAATCCAGCTTGATCACACCAGAAAGTTCTGTTCCTGATTTTTCCAATTCTTTTTGGTAGCAGTAACGAAACTGTGGAAGATGATCGAGTAGAATTCTGCGAATGACATCTGGATCCATCGACCCTAGAACCACAGTTTCAGAGGGAATGCCTGCAGTATAAATCGCTTTTTTAGCTGAGAGACCTTCGGCTCCTTTAGATTCACCAAGAACTCCAGTCGTAGCTCCTACCAAGCTGCCTTGATTGGTTTGAATGCCCGCTGTCTTGATATTACCTGTTCCCGTGCTCACTCCTGTAGCAGCACCGGTTAATTCACCACCCGTACCTGAAGCAGATTGAGTTTTGATTCCAGAAAGTGAACCACCCTTGGCCACCACTGAACTCACAGAGGAAGAGAAATCGACGGCTTTATAGACTTCTACAGTTCCAAGGGTTTTCATATTATTTGTCGAAAACGCTGCTGGACTCTGAGAACTTACGGTTTTATTCGTTTGAGATTTTGCAGGCATCGGTTTTGCCATTTCATTTGTTGGCTTTAGGACTGGCTCAGTTCCCTGTTTCACAACTTTTTTCTCAGTTGCTGTTTTCTTACCAGGATCAGGTTTTTTGTCCTGTTGCTTTGTTTCGATAATATCTGGCTTCTTGATTTCTGGTTGGGCTACTTTTGGTTGCTCCTGTGAAACGGCCGGTTTTGGAGGCGCTTGCTGAGCAATCTTTGGAGCATTTTCAGTTTTCGCAACAGCCTTGTTTTTATTCACAAAAAGTTCTTGTTTATAAAGGATTGTCGCCAGTCTTTCTGGTGCTAATTCTTCTTCTTTAGCTTTTTCATCAGGTACATTTACAACATTCATGCCCACGGAAATAACCACGACAAAGAGGAGAAACAGGAAGAGGTATTTACGAAAAGCTGGATCTCGCTTCATGATCGGTGCAGGTAGAACGGTCGGAGGTGCTTGGACATTTCGTACAAATATTTGGAG